>JAISKQ010000075.1 GCA_031260865.1 Prevotella sp. | reverse complement strand
ATGGAACAACTTCCTGAAAAAGAAATCAAGAAGACGAAAATTGTACCATTATGGGAGAAAGTATTGCCATGGACGGCTATAGCCGCCGCGGTTTTTGGCGTTTTGTTTTCAGTAGGCGTTTTTGATAAAGGGAACATGCCTTCGGATAATAAGATGTATGCGGATCAGAATAGTAAAGCCGTTGCATCTGCGGATGCATTTATGGATACCGTTGAGGAGGATTACTACCTGTTTTTGCAGGATGAAGTTAGTAAATCCCAATATAAAGAGATAATGTATAATTATTAATAAAAGAAATTAATATGAAATTGAAGAGTATTCTGGTTTTGTTTTTGCTGCTTTGTGTCACATATTCAGTAGATGCCCAGAATGACAGATCGAAGCAAAATGATAGATTTGACATAGAAGCCATAAAGAAAGAAAAGGCTGAATATTTGAAGAAAGTGTTGAATCTGACCGACGCGGAGAAAAAAGCTTTCTTGCCGTTGGAGGCGGAATTTATGGCAAAGAAATTTGAGGTTAATAGAGAAGCCCGGAGGGAAACCCGTGAACTGAGAAACAAACAAAATAAAACCGACGCGGATTATAAGCGGATTACTCAATTGAATATTGAATCTGAACAGCGGGAAGCCCAGTTGCAAGTAGAATATTATAAAAAATTCGCTGACGTTTTATCCGCGGAGAAGATAGAAAAATACAGAACCGCTGATTTGAAGTTTAAAGAAGAGACGCTGAAACGTCATCGGGAAAAATTTCATAAAGGAGAAAAATTTGATTGATGAAAAAATATTGACATAAAGTTTTGTTTATTGCAAATAATGTGTATTTTTGTCTTTGTAAAAGTAAAATTATGAACAATAAACATCATCATCATTTTATGTTACTGCCATCGGGTAAGTAAATATATTGATGTGGCGTCTGCAAAAATATAGAAGAGCTTACCTGCATAGGTAAGCTCTTTTGTTATATCGAGAATAATATAAACAAATATCATGGCGTTAAGAATTGCTGTTCAGTCGAAAGGCAGGCTTTTTGAAGAAACGATGGAGCTTCTGAGGGAAGCGGGTATCAAGTTGAATAACATCAAACGTACATTGCTTATTCCGGCAAAAGATTTCCCTGTCGAAATCTTATTCCTGCGGGACGACGATATTCCGCAAGCCGTTGCCACGGGTGTGGCGGATGTCGGCGTAGTGGGAGAGAATGAGTATATGGAGAAGGACGAAGCGGCGGATGTAATTAAACGTCTGGGTTTCAGTAAGTGTCGGTTGTCGTTGGCGATACCTAAAGATGAAGGTTATGAAGGGGTACAATGGTTTGAAGGTAAAAAGATAGCCACGTCATACCCTCGTATCCTTACTAAATATCTGGAAAATAAGGGAATCAGGTCGGATATTCACATTATCACCGGTTCTGTCGAGATTTCGCCAAGCATAGGGCTTTCAGACGCTATTTTTGATATAGTGAGTTCGGGTGGAACACTCGTGAGCAACCGTTTGAAAGAAGTGGAAATCGTCATGCGGTCGGAAGCTTTATTAATAGCGACTAAAGATTTGCCACAGGAAAAAAGAGCTATTTTGGACGAATTAACATTCCGGATAGAGGCAGTACAGAACGCGGAAGGTAAAAAATATGTACTTTTGAATGCTCCGGACGACAAACTGAACGAAATATTTAATATCTTGCCGGGGATGCGCAGCCCTACCGTTACTCCGTTGGCGACTAAAGGCTGGTGTTCGGTGCAGTCCGTTATCGAAGACAAGCGTTTTTGGGAAGTCATCACTAAACTGAAAGCTTCGGGCGCGGAAGGGATAATTGTTTTACCAATCGAAAAAATGATTTTATGATACATATTTCAGACGATATTGTTCTATATCCGTTGTCGGTAGATAATATCTTCATGGATATAGTTGTGTTTAGTTTGTTGAGAAAGGAATTTAAGTCATAATTATGCAAATAATAAAATACCCCGAGCGTTCCGATTGGACGAAGATACTTGCCCGTCCTGTATTTGACGCGGCGTCACTGAATAATACGGTGGGCGCGGTGTTAAGTGATATAAAAGAGAGAGGGGATAAGGCGGTTTACGAATATGAGGAAAAGTTTGACAAAGTTAAATTAAATTCCCTGTTTGTGTCTAAAGCCGAGATTGATGATTCAGAAAATCTTGTTTCGGATGAATTGAAAGCCGCTGTACGTCAGGCAAAAGAAAATATTGAAAAGTTTCATCGCGGTCAGATTTTTGAAACAAAAAAGATAGAAACGACAAAAGGCGTTACTTGCTGGCAAAAGGCGGTCGGCATCGAGAAGGTCGGTTTGTATATTCCGGGGGGGACAGCTCCTTTATTTTCAACGGTGTTGATGTTGGCTGTTCCGGCAAAGATAGCAGGTTGTAAAGAGATTATTCTTTGTTCGCCACCAAACAAGGAAGGGAAAATACATCCCGCTATTTTGTTTGCCGCCAGGGAGGCGGGAGTGGATAAAATCTTTAAGGCAGGAGGCATACAGGCTATCGGGGCAATGGCTTACGGAACAGAGTCCGTGCCGAAAGTCTATAAAATATTCGGGCCGGGCAATCAATATGTGATGGCGGCAAAGCAGCTTGTGAGCCTGAAAGATGTAGCCATAGACATGCCGGCGGGACCGTCGGAGGTACAGGTTATAGCGGACGAAACATCCAATCCCTGCTTTGTGGCCGCCGATCTTTTGTCTCAGGCAGAGCATGGGGTGGACAGTCAGGTTGTGCTGACTACTACGTGCGAGTCGTTTATCTCAGATGTTTTATATGAAATAGAAAGCCAGTTGTTTGAGCTTCCCCGCCGCTGGATTGCGGAGAAAGCATTACAAAACAGCAAGTTGATTTTGTTAAAAGATAACAGGGAGATTATAGACATGACCAATGAGTATGCTCCCGAACATCTGATTATAGAAACGGCCGAATACATGGATATTGCCGATGAAATTGTAAATGCCGGTTCTGTCTTTCTTGGAAATTATACGCCTGAAAGCGCCGGCGATTATGCCTCGGGCACGAATCATACGTTGCCTACCAACGGTTATGCCAAGGCTTATAGCGGGGTCAACCTGGATAGTTTCGTGAAAAAGATCACCTTTCAGCGGATAACGAAAGACGGAATCCGTAATCTAAGCGGAACGATTGAAGTAATGGCCGAAAACGAGGAACTTTTCGCACATAAGAATGCTGTGGTATTACGATTAAAAGATAAGGAATGATAACAAGAGTTATACAACACGGTACACCCGACTATGATAAAATGGTTGACCTTCGTTTCCGAATTTTGCGCGAACCGTTGGGATTGACCTTTTCGCCCGAATATCTGGAAAAAGAAAGGAACGATATTCTGTGTATTGGCGAGAATGGCGGACGGATGGTCGGTTGCTGTATTCTCACGCCTGTGGACGGCGATATTGTTCAACTGCGCCAAATGGCTGTTGATGACTCTATTCAGAAAAAAGGAGTAGGGGCAAAGGTCTTATTATTTGCTGAACAGACAGCCAAAGAACGAGGCTTTAATAAAATCATCCTACATGCCCGTAAGGTGGC
>JAISKQ010000108.1 GCA_031260865.1 Prevotella sp. | reverse complement strand
GCGCACACTATTGGCGAAAGGATAGAAGAAGATTTTGAACAGCTGCGTTTCGGCAAGGGTTACGACCACACGATGGTATTGGATAAGGAAGACAACGCGCTTGCTCCCGCGGTGGAATGTCATTCACCCAAGACCGGCATACAAATGGACATTGCCACTACCGAACCGGGCGTGCAGATATATACAGGAAATTGGATGACAGGGAATTTTGAAGGTAAACACGGACATCGTTACCCGATGCGCGCCGCCGTATGCTTCGAGACGCAACACTTCCCCGACAGCATAAACAGACCTGAATATCCCAGTGTAATATTGAAACCAAGCGAAACGTTCCGGAGCAAGACCGTCCATCGGTTCTCTGTAAAGAAATAATTAGGAGGGGGAGGCTGTATCTAAGTTGATACGGTCTTCCTCTTATTTTCTTAACTGAACATAATCTATCGCGTGTTCTTCGCCCTTATGTAGAATCAAACTGGCTCGTTCCCTTGTTGGAAATATATTTTCACGCAGGTTTTTGCGGTTGATTTCGCGCCATATTGTCTTCGATGTTTTTAAAGCCTCTTGAACCGACAACTCCGCGAAGTTGCGGAAGTATGACTTTGGATTTGTAAAAGCCCCTTCTCTGAGCTTCATAAAACGGGATATGTACCATTCCTCCAATAGCTGCTCATCCGCGTCTACATAGATGGAAAAATCCACATAGTCGGAAACGAATATGCGGGGTTTCCCATTGGAATGAGCCATACCGCTTTGCAAAACGTTCAACCCCTCCAATATCAATATGTCGGGTTGGTCGATGGTTGCGTAAGCATCGGGTATGACGTTGTATATGAGGTGGGAATATTGAGGGACTTTCAAATTCCTTTCGCCGGACTTTATATCCATCACAAATTTCAACAAGCGTCTTATATCATACGATTCGGGAAAGCCTTTTTTCAGCATGATTCCTTTTTCTTCCAATACGGCATTGGGATATAGAAAACCGTCTGTGGTAACCAACGAAACCCGCGTGTTTTCTTTCCATCGGCTTAGCAACGCCTGCAATACACGGGCTGTTGTGCTTTTTCCGACCGAAACGCTACCGGCAATGCCGATGATAAAGGGTATCTTTTGCCCCGGCTGGTTCAGGAACTTCATCAACACCGATCGCCTGCTTGTCCGCGCGTTTACATAATAACTTAATAAGCGGGAAAGCGGGAGGTAAATATCTTCTACTTCGTCTATCGACAGTTTGTCGTCGATGCCTTGTAGTGTCAGCAATTCCTCGTACGTCAATGTCATAGGCTCCGAATCACGCAGCGCCGCCCATTGTTCGCGTGTAAACTTCATGTATGGACCGGATGTGATAGTTTCCATTTGTTCACATTTGATATTATGGCGTAAAGGTATGTAAAAGTAATAAGGTATAAGTGATTAGGCGTGTTTTTTAGCGTAAATTATTTTATCTAATCTTGTCTGTCCTTGCCGCCGCGCTTGTTGTAAAATAAAGAAACATAGAACAAAAGCCCCTTCAATCTGTTTTATGAATGATGTATAATATTTATATGTGTAGAATTAATGCCAAGAATGTAATATCTTTGCAGGAAAATTAAGTAAATAGCCTTTAGCTGATAGCTATTAGCTTTTGTCGCTTTGCGCCGCTAAAGGTTGACAGCTTTAATAAAAATAGCTTATGCAAGAAACTCAAGATAATATTTTAGAGGACGTTACCTCCGGTGATTACAAATACGGTTTTGTAACAGACATAGAAACAGAAATCATCCCTGTGGGGCTGAATGAAGGCGTGGTACGCCTTATTTCCGCCAAAAAGAATGAACCCGAATGGTTGTTGGAATTCCGACTGAAAGCGTTTCGCCACTGGCTGACAATGGAAGCCCCTCAATGGGCGCATCTGAATATTCCGAGTATTGACTATCAAAGCATCAGTTACTATGCCGCGCCCAAGAAGAAAGACGGTCCCAAGAGCCTCGGCGAAATTGATCCCGAACTGATGAAGACCTTCGACAAGCTGGGTGTTCCCCTTCACGAACGCGAGATGCTTGCCGGCGTGCAAAGTATGGCGGTGGATGCTGTCGTGGATAGTGTTTCGGTGAAAACGACATTCAAGGAAACATTGTCCGAAAAAGGCATCATATTCTGCTCGTTCAGCGAAGCGGTACGGGAATATCCCGAATTAGTGAAGAAATATCTGGGTTCGGTAGTGCCATATCGCGACAATTTCTACGCTACGCTCAACTCGGCGGTGTTTAGCGACGGTTCGTTTGTTTATATTCCAAAAGGCGTCCGTTGCCCGATGGAACTATCCACTTATTTCCGCATCAACTCGGCGAATACAGGGCAGTTTGAACGCACCTTGATAGTCGCTGACGACAACGCGTACGTCAGTTATCTGGAAGGCTGTACCGCTCCCATGCGTGACGAAAACCAGCTTCATGCCGCCATTGTGGAAATAGTGGCGCTCGATCACGCGGAAGTGAAATACTCTACCGTACAGAACTGGTATCCGGGCGATAAAGAAGGCAAGGGCGGTATCTACAACTTCGTTACCAAACGCGGCGTTTGCAAAGGCAAAGGCTCTAAAATATCATGGACGCAGGTAGAAACAGGTTCTGCCATCACGTGGAAATATCCGTCGTGTATCCTGGCGGGAGACGATTCCATCGGCGAATTTTATTCGGTAGCAGTAACCAATAACTACCAGCAGGCGGATACAGGCACTAAAATGATACACATCGGCAAGAACACCAAGAGCCGTGTCGTCTCCAAAGGTATTTCGGCGGGACACAGCCAAAATTCGTACAGGGGCTTGGTCAAGGTCTCTCCCAAAGCCGACGGCGCGCGCAATCACTCGCAGTGCGACAGCTTGTTGCTGGGCGACAAATGCGGCGCGCACACATTCCCTTATTCCGACATTGCCAATCCCGGCGCGATTATAGAACATGAGGCAACCACCTCAAAAATCAGCGAAGACCAGATACTCTATTGCAACCAGCGCGGCATAGGAACCGAAGAAGCCGTAGGGCTGATCGTGAACGGTTACGCCAAAGAGGTAATGCAGAACCTTCCGATGGAATTTGCCGTTGAAGCTCAAAAGCTATTGCAGATAAGCCTTGAAGGCAGTGTAGGGTAACGGTTATAACAGGCTTTTTAATGAGCTTTTTAAGAATGGCTGATTGTTAGAAAAAGGTGACAAAAGTAACAGTTTTTATAAGAATATATTCGGCTTCTGCTCTCGCTGCTCAAAACGTTCTATTATTTTATACTAACGCGTCATCGAGGTCTTGTCGGGCGTCAGCCAACGCCGTTTACTTCATGGACGGGGCACCCGCAGGGCGAAAAAGGCGTAAAACGAAAACGTGTTTGAGCTTATCCGCCGATTCGGATATAACAGC
>JAISKQ010000102.1 GCA_031260865.1 Prevotella sp. | reverse complement strand
GTTATGGATCAGCGAAAAATGGCGAAGAAACGAATATTCCCGCTGATGGCTCAAAGCCATTTATCACAGTAGAACAAATGCCATCGTTTCCGGGTGGTGAAGCTGAAATGCAAAGGTTTTTAGGCAATAATGTGAAATATCCTGTGGCAGCGCAAGCAGCAGGCATACAAGGAAGGGTTGTAGTTCGTTTTATTGTCGGGGCGACAGGCGAAATTTCAGATGTAAGGGTTATACGTGGCGTTGATCCGGAATTAGACAAAGAGGCTGTACGCGTTATTAAAGCTATGCCGAAATGGAAGCCGGGCAAACAGGGCGGAAAGGCTGTGAATGTGTATTTTACATTACCAATTAGTTTTCGATTGAAAGGAGACGGAGACGAAGGCGATGCTTTGGATCAAGCATGGGCACAAGAAAACGATAAAATTTTACTTGTTGTTGACGGGAAAATTGTAGATATAGGAACATTAACCACGATAGAGCAAAATAATAAGGTAGAGAGTGTTTCTATAAAAAGAGGAGAAGAAGAACTGAAAAAATATGGAGACGCGGCTAAAGGAAAAGATTCGATAATGGAAATAAAATTGAAGAAGTAAAATTCTCTTCTTTCATATAAAATTAACAGCATTGCTTTTAGAAACTGTTTAAATATTATTGGATTTATTCTGATTATGCCGAGTCGTGAGAAACGACTAATGAAATTGAACCTATAAAATTTAAACAGTTTCTTAATAAAAGAGAGTTTAACACGACTATATAAAGCAGTCACAAGAGAATGAAGAAGAATGAAGGAACTGAAACGTTGGATCGTTTCTATAAACCATACCAACAGAAAGTGGATGAAGTGATGAAAGAAAGAATATATACTTCAAAACAATGATTTACAAAGGAGTTTGCAGGAAAGGATCACTCGAAAAACGCTTGGACTGAGCGATTGCATATACCTTTATTATTTTTGATTTCCGGTAAATAAAAGATAATATTAACTTTGTATCGTTTGAAATATAAAAAGTAAGTCTTACTTCCAATAGGAAAGTAGGAAAGTATGAAAATCAGATAATAAAAGAATGGCAGAAAAAGATTCGATATTTGAGTGTAACATAAAAGTGCGTGACTATGAATGTGATGCACAAGGCATTGTAAATAACGCAAATTATCAGCATTATTATGAAATTGCCCGCCATGAATTTCTTGAAGAGCATGGACTCAATTTTTATGATTTGCATGACCGGGGAATCGATGCCGTAGTAGTGAGCGTATATATTCGTTACAAACATTCTTTGCGTGGCAGCAATGATTTCATTTGTACGGTTGATTCGCTCGAAAGGGAAGGCATCCGTTATATCTTCCATCAAAAAATTATACGCTTGAAGGATAACAAGATATGCTCGACGGCTAAAATAGAAGTTGCTTGTATGGTAAACGGCAAAGTAGGAAAGCCCGAATTGTTTGACGAAGTTTTTGCTAAATATATCTAAAACAATATGGCACTAACATTTGAAAACAGGATGAAGGTTCGCGATTACGAATGCGATTCGCAAGGGGTGGTTAACAATGCTATTTACCTGCATTATTTTGAAGCCACGCGTCACGAACTGATGGAGAAACGCGGGATGCGTTTACGCGACCTGACGGACGCGAATATAACCCCCGTCGTACGCAATGTAAATATAAGATACAGAAGCTATTTGCGGGGTTCGGATGAGTTTGTGTGCCGTGTGGAGATTGAGCGTAAAGGACTTCGTTATTTGTTTCATCAGCAAATTGTCCGAACATCCGACAACGTTTTATGCGCCGATGCTGTTATCGAAGTGGTTTGTTTGATAAATGGCAAAGTAGCCAAGCCGGATATGTTCGACAAGGCGTTTGCCGATTATATAAATTGGAAATAGATATGTTGTTAATAATAATATCGTGGATAGTCCTATTTTGTGTTATGTATTCATTTGGAGATAGCTTGATAATATTATGGAATAAGATAACCGGAAATAAAAAAGTTTATGGATTATTTGATTCATTTTTATTAGGCTTGGTCGTTATTAGTACCATAATACTATATGTATCATTAGTTTATCCTATTAATATTTATATCTTCTTATGTATTATTGCCGTTTCCATTTTATATTATATCATTTTCTATAAAAAAGTTATTTGGATATTTAAGGATGCCGTAAGAGTTCTGTCTTCCTTATCCGCTCTATCAATCATTTTATTATTTACAATATTAATCACTGTTTTATTCGCTTCTATCTTAACCCCATTTCATGGAGACTACGGCTCATACCATCTTCCTGTTATTAAGTGGGTATCAGAATATCAAGTAATTCCAGGATTGGGTAATTTACATGGCAGATACGCATTCAATTCAGCATTCATGCCATTGTGTACACTATTCTCAGGTTATTATTTTTCAGGCATTTATTTCTTCAGTCTTAATAGTCTGTGCTTTATATTATTTTCCATATATGTAATAAATTTAGCTAATAAGGCTATATCTATCTCCGCCAGGATTTCGTATTTATTCATTCTGGTATCTATTCTATTATTATATGGCGTAAATTTGTCTTCAACATCTACGGATCTTCTACCGGGAATACTTATCATCTATCTATTATTTAAAGTCATAAATGATAAAACCTGTTTGGGCGATAAGATTCTATTATGTGTTCTTATTCCTTTATTTTGTGTTACATTAAAATTGTCTTCTTTTCCTATTGTCATTCTATCAGTAGGATCATTGTACATAAATTTGATACAAAGGAGAAATTATAGAGTAATAATAACTATTACGGCAATAGGGATATTGGTAATTATTCCTTGGATTTTACGATTTGTTGTCCTGTCAGGCTATTTAGTCTATCCATTTGCTATGATAGACTTATTTGATTTTGATTGGAAAATGCCAAAAGAAATGGTTTACGATGAAATGGATCTGGCTTATTCTTGGGCAAGATTACCGGGAATCGCGCCTAAAGTAGTTTTATCAAAGCCTTTCTCTGAATGGATACCTCAATGGTTTGCTCATCAGTACTTTGTTGTTAAAGGAATATATATCCTATCATTTATATCGTTTATATTTGTGTTAGCCAGTAAGGGTAAATATTTCCGGGAATATAAAGAGTATTTATTTGCATGGATTATATCGTTTTGTGGCGTTTTGTTCTTTTTGCAAGTGCCCGATATAAGGTTTGGCTTTGGTTTTATCCTTTCTTTTACTTTTATTCCATTTATCATACAGAAGATTAGGTTCAATAAATGGGAAAACAATTTTAGTAAATTAATTTACATAAGTTGTTGCTTTATATTATTGAGGTACGCAATCCCCAAGGTATTTAATGAAGTAGAAACATGGAGAGAATCGGATACTAAATATGTTAGTTATCTAATAGAGCCTCAAACGGATGTCAAGATTAAATCTTTCCTTCGATCATTAGCTTCCCCGGTTGTGGAAAGAGATATAGATGGGAGAATAATTTATGAAGAAACTTATTGCCTTGATAGATGTTTGCCTTGCACGAGCTATATTAATGAAGGGCTGAGATTTAGAGGAAAATCATTGGAAGATGGATTTATGATGGAAAAAGGAATAAAATCATATGGTGGCTTTTATGGCAGTTTCTTTGACACGCCAAACAAGTAACAACTACTCTTTC
>JAISKQ010000078.1 GCA_031260865.1 Prevotella sp. | reverse complement strand
ACGACCTGATAAAGCTCAAAAAATAATAAACCGAATATTAAACGAGCAATACTCCAGTAAAATAAACGGACTTCCCGGTAATGACGATTTGGGTACAATGGGAGCGTGGTATGTGTTTGCCTGCATTGGCATGTATCCTGAGATACCGGGGGTAGGAGGGTTCTCTATCAATACGCCGGTCTTTTCATCCGTTAAACTTCATCTGAAAAAAGGAGACATCGTAATAAACGGCGGTTCGGAACAAAACATTTATATAAAACAAATGAAACTGAACGGACAACCGTATAATAGCACGTGGTTAAACTGGGATGATTTAGAAACCGGCGCTTTATTGGAATACACAGCGTCAAATAAGCCTGATTTGCATTGGGGCACTCAAGACACACCGCCTTCGTTTCCATAAAATATATTATAAATATTTATAAATTATATAATTATGAATAAACACTTTGTTGAAATACTTATTACTTTAGTCGCTATATCGTCTTCAACGTCATGCAGTCAAGTTAAACAGCAAAAAGAGCCGTCTGTTTTTCCTGATTGGGCTTGGACAGAATTTCAGAGACCAGATGGAATTAATCCGATAATATCCGCGGATTCTACAACCCGCTTCTACTGCCCTCTGACAAAAGATTCGATAGATTGGGAGTCAAATGATACGTTTAATCCCGCCGCCGCTATTTATAACGGCAACATCGTGGTGCTGTACCGCGCCGAGGACAAATCGGGAAAAGGTATTGGCGGACGTACATCCCGTTTAGGTTACGCGTGGTCGGAAGACGGATTGCATTTCAAAAGTGAATCCGCACCTGTCTTTTATCCTGACAACGACAGCCAAAAGGAATTGGAATGGTCGGGAGGCTGTGAAGACCCTCGTTTGGCTGTTACCGAAGATGGCGTTTATGTTATGTTTTACACCCAATGGAATAGGAAACAGGCGCGTTTGGCTGTTGCCACGTCGAAAGATTTGCGTACATGGGAAAAATATGGACCTGTCTTTGCAAAAGCATACGACGGACGTTTCAAGGATGACTTTTCCAAATCGGCTTCCATTGTGACGAAAATGATAGGGGATAAGCAAGTTATAGCAAAAATAGATGGAAAATATTGGATGTATTGGGGCGAAAAGTTTGTAAATGTAGCGACATCCGAAGATTTGATAAACTGGACGCCTCTACTGGCGGATAATGGGGAGCTTCTCCAAGTGATTCAGACACGTCCGGGTAAATTCGATAGCGATCTGACGGAATGCGGACCTCCTGCCGTGATAACCGACAAAGGTATTTTGTTGATGTACAACGGGAAGAATAAGGCAGGGCTGAAAGGGGATACGCTCTACACGGCTAATTCTTATTGTGCCGGACAAGCGTTATTCGACTTATCCGATCCGACCAAACTGATTGATAGATTAGACAAACCATTCTATATACCCGAAAGTGCGTTTGAGAAGAGTGGGCAATATCCTGCCGGAACGGTCTTCATCGAAGGTCTTGTATTTCATAACAAAAAATGGTATCTGTACTATGGTTGCGCCGATTCCCGCGTGGCTGTGGCTGTATATAATCCTCAAAAATAAGAAATTATGCAAAAGAAAATGTACTTAATTTTTATACTTTTCTCCTTTTTATTTGCTGCCATAAATTGCAATTTAAAGGCTTCCATAATAGTGACTGATTTGAGGTGTGAAAACCTCACAAACCCTAACGCGATAGACAATACAAGCCCACGTTTCAGTTGGAAGATTCGTTATACTCAAGGAGCGATGCAACAACAGTATTACGAGATACAGGTTGCCTCCGATAGCTTGGCTTTGCTGAACAACAAGGGAGACTTATGGAGTACGGGCAAGTATAAATCGTCTGCTTCCATAATGGTTCCTTATAAAGGAAAAGAATTGGCTTCGCGTTCGTTGTGTTATTGGCGGGTTCGCGTATGGAACGATAAAAAAGAAGTCTCCGAGTGGAGCGAAATAGCCCGGTTTGGAGTAGGCATAACCGATAAGAATGACGCGCGGGGTAGTTACATAGGCGTTTCTTCCTCCGCTGGAAATATACAAAGCCCTCTGTTGAGAAAGAGTTTCAATGTGAAAAATAAGAATACGGCATTTTTGCATGTAAATACATTGGGTTACCATGAAGTATATATCAATGGCAAAAAGGTTAGTGATGACGTCCTTTCTTCTGCTGTGTCGCAATTAGATAAAAGATCTTTGATTGTCACATACGATGTAACCCCTTATCTGAAAGAGGGAAAAAATGATTTGGTTTTGTGGCTTGCCAAAGGATGGTACAGAAACAATACATTCGACGCGGTATATAACGGACCTTTGGTTAAGGCTCAACTGGACATTAGGGAGAATAACGAATGGAACACTCTGTTATCCACTGATGATTCATGGACAGGCAGGCATGGAGGATACATCGAAACAGGCTCATGGCAAGCTCTTCGATTTGCAGGTGAAAAATTAGACGGGAGATTATTGCCTAAAGACCTGAATCCCATTACCCTCGATCAAATGGTTTGGTATCCGGTTGTCCAAATACAAGTTCCGGAACACAAAGCCACTCCTGAAATGGTTGAACCGAACAAAATACAGGAAACATTAACTCCTAAAAATATTAAACAACTGAGTGATAGCGTTTGGTTGGTAGATATGGGAAAAGTTCTGAATGGCTGGTTCGAAATTCGTTTGCCGCAAGTTGATGATGGTCAGGAAGTTTTAATGGAATATACTGATTATATAGATAAGAAAGGAGAGTTTCAGGATCAGGGACAAAAAGATATTTATATTGCCGTAGGTAATGGAACGGATGTATTTTGTAATAAGTTCATTAACCATGCTTTCCGGTATATTCGAATATCCCATCTGGCTATCAAGCCAAAGGGAGAGGATATGAAAGCATATCTTATCCATACCGACTATCATTCAACGTCCACATTTGAGTCTTCTGACTCGGATTTGAACGCCATACACAATATGATTCAATATACTTTGAAATGCTTGGCATACAGCGGGTATATGGTCGATTGTCCTCATTTGGAACGCGCCGGATATGGAGGCGATGGAAATTCTTCAACCGAAACGCTCCAAACCATGTACGATGTTTCCCCTTTATATGTCAATTGGTTGCAGGCGTGGAACGATGCCATGCGCGAAGGTGGCAGCCTGCCTCATGTCGCGCCGAATCCGGGAGCGGGTGGCGGCGGACCATACTGGTGCGGATTTATAATCATGGCTCCTTGGCAAACCTATTTGAACTATAATGACCCTCGACTGATAGAAAAACACTATCCCGCCATGAAAGAGTGGTTAGGCTATGTTGGAAAATATACAGTTGACGGATTACTGAAACGCTGGCCTGACACTAAATACCGTGATTGGTTTTTAGGAGACTGGCTGGCTCCGAGTGGTGTTGACTCAGGGTCGGAATTATCTATCAATTTGGTTAATAACTGTTTCGTAAGCGATTGTTTTTCCAAAATGGAGAAAATAGCGACAGTATTGGGTAAACCAAGCGAAGCAAAAGATTTCGCGGCGCGTAGAGATCGATTGAATCAACTCTTACAGAAAACTTATTACAACGCTGATGAAAAAATATATTCAACAGGTTCGCAGTTAGATATGTCTTATCCTATGCTGGTAGGGGTTACTCCTCCTTCCTTATACACTGATGTTAAGGAGCAATTATTAGCCCTGACCACTCAAAGGCACAAAGATCATATAGCTGTCGGACTGGTAGGGGTACCTATCCTTACAAAATGGGCAATACAGAATAATGCCGCCGATTTTATGTACACAATGTTGAAAAAACGTGATTATCCGGGTTACTTATACATGATAGATAACGGGGCGACTACGACATGGGAATATTGGAACGGCGAACGCAGCAGGGTTCATAATTGCTACAATGGCATCGGTACTTGGTTCTATCAGGCTGTGGGCGGTATCCGTACCGACGAAGACAAACCGGGCTATCAGCATGTGTTTATCGAGCCGCAAATTCCCAAAGGAGTGTTATGGGCAAGAGCGACGAAAGAGTCGCCTTATGGAACTATTTTGGTGGATTGGCGTTTAACAGCGGATAAATTGACCATCAACGTGGCGCTGCCGGTGGGAAGTACAGGGACAGTTGTCCTGCCGCAGAATACAAAAAGCTATACATTGAATGGAAAGAGTGTAAAAGGCAATAACAAGACGGTCGCGATTGAAAATGGAACTTATACGCTTGATGTTTCATTATAAATGTGTTTTAAGAAAGGAATTAACTCGATTTATGAGTTAATCCCTTCTCTTTATTCAAGCATATTTTTATCAAAGTGGATAAATTTCATTATTTCGACTATTGACTGAAAAAAAGGAGTGGGGGAGGTGGTTGATTATTAACCTATCCTTCCTACTAATTGATTTGTAACGCGCCTACCAACTCTTTAACTGAACCGATATTGTTTTTATCCAGATATTCCCGAATTCCGTCCACCACTTTTACAGAGATTGTAGGATCAATGAAATTATGTGTTCCTATTTGTATGGCGGAAGAACCCGCGAGAATAAATTCGATAGCATCCTGCCATGAAGATATTCCTCCCATACCTATAATCGGGATTTTTACGG
>JAISKQ010000070.1 GCA_031260865.1 Prevotella sp. | reverse complement strand
CCTTCCTTTTGCCCAAAGCCGCAAAAGGAAGCAAAAACGCTTTAACGCCCACTTCATAGGCCGACCCGCTACGGACTTAAAGGCTAAACGAAAAAACTCGCTCCAAACGCTGTTATATCTGAATCGGCGGATAAGCTCAAACACGTTTTCGTTTTACGCCTTTTTCGCCCGGCGGGTGCCCCGTCCATGAAGTAAACGGCGTTGGCTGACGCTCGACGAGACCTCGATGACGCGTTAGTATAAAATAATAGAACCAATAAAATTTAAACAGGCTCTTAAAACTTAAAAAAGGTGACAAAAGTAACAAAAGTAAGTAGTTTACTAGAGTTCAAGTTTACTAGCTTGCAAGAACTCTTGTAAATTTGTACACTCAAAACTTAAAAAGTAACAAAAGTAACACTTTTCAGTCATCACCGCTTCGCGCCATTCTTCTTGTAAACTTGTACACTTGCAGGCTGGTAACTCAATACTCATTACTTTCAACTCAAAACTTCTATCTCCTTTTTTATAAGACAATTTCAGAAATAAAAAATGCGGGAAACAGGTGTGTTTAACATACTTTAATGTAGAATAAAGAGAAGTTCCGCACTTTTGAGCAGCACCGTTCAGCTATATTCATGATAATTTTGTCGGAAAAGAATATAAGTTATCATGGGAGAGCTAATTACACACGAAGACACTAAGGGAAAGATGTCTTTTACCTGTTATTTTCAACGGAATCCATAAAACAAAGTTCTAAAAAAACAGCCGCCTCCAAATTTATCGGGATTCGGCTGTTTGTTTTTTTGTGATATACAAGCGTTTATAATCCTTTTTCGCTCAAATATCGTTCTACCTCTATGGCTGCTTGACAACCGCTGCCGGCTGCCGTGATAGCCTGACGATAGGTCGGATCGGCTACATCCCCCGCTGCAAATACTCCTTCCACACATGTTTTCGGCGATCCGGGAGTAGTGATGATATAACCCACGGAGTCGAGGTTCAACTGCCCTTTGAAGATGTCAGTGTTCGGTTTGTGCCCAATAGCAAGGAAGAACCCGTCGATTTTTATATCGAATTTCTCTTCATTCGGCTCGCCTGCATGTTTTACGATATGAGCGCCCTCTACGCCGTTGTCGCCAAATAGCCCTACTGTATTACATTCGAATAGAACCTCAATCTTAGGGTTTTGCACTACCCTGTCCTGCATTACTTTCGAGGCGCGTAAAAATGGCTTGCGTACAATCAAATATACCTTCTCCGCCAGCCCCGACAAATAAACGGATTCTTCACAAGCAGTGTCTCCTCCGCCTACCACAGCTACCGTTTTCTTCCGATAAAAGAACCCATCGCAAGTAGCACACGCCGAAACGCCCATCCCCGCGTATTTAACCTCATCCGGTAATCCCAGATATTTCGCGCTGGCTCCGGTGGCTATAATAACCGCGTCGGCTTCTATTACTTTCTCTCCGTCGATAGTCACCTTGCGGGGATAAACAGTAAAGTCCACAGCGGTAGCTATCCCAAAACGAATATCCGCCCCAAAACGGGTAGCCTGTTTTTTCAGGTCTTCCATTAACTCTGTCCCGGTGATTCCTTCGGGGTAGCCGGGAAAGTTTTCCACTTCTGTGGTTGTCGTCAACTGTCCGCCCGGTTGAATACCTTCGTACAATACAGGAGACAAGTTTGCTCTTGACGCATAAATCGCCGAAGTATAACCGGCAGGTCCCGAACCTATAATAAGGCAACGTACTTTTTCGTTCATATCGTTATGTTTATTTATTTTGTTTATAGTTTACACAAAAATATAGAATTTATTTATATACGCAAAATCTATTTATCCTTTTTTTATGAAATAATTAGCACATACTTCGCAAGCATGTTAGAATTTTGAGAGTGAGTAAACCACAATTCTAACGGGCGTTAGCATTACGCCCCTATCCGCGACTATCTTAAATCTACAATTTCGACCTTTGGATAATTCTTTTTGTTGAATGAAAAAGTAGTGTCCGGAATATTAACCCCCTGTTGGTATGTTTTGATGAAAAGGGCGTTTTCCAAACCGGCTTTATCAATAAGGGTTATTTTAGAGAAGGTATTGGCGACCTTGTCGATCTGAACCATGATTTTTGTTATATCGGCATTCTTTTTTTGAGGGGTAAGCTCTATTTCCTGCACCGTTTTGCCTCCGACCCTTTTTTCACCTTTATAGGTAAGGTTAAATCCTTTTTTATAGATGCTGAAAAGTACGGACGGGCTGATACCCTGCAATTCTTCCCCTGTCGGGTTGCTGATGTTCACTTCTTCGGTGTCTTTCACATACACCCACTGGGTTTTTCCGTCAAACCACGTAATGGCATCCGGTATTTCCAATTTGAACTTATCCCCTTTCATGAAAACTTTGCCATCGTAGCTATACGTAGTTTTTGATTTAGCGTCCTTGGTGTCGAGGGTGAATGTGACGTTTATCCCGCCGGCTTTGTTATATGCTTCCGAAGCTTTGTCCAATATCGCGCGAGCGTTTTGAGCCGATAATCCGGCTGTAAATGTGATAAGGAAAAATAATGCGAATGATTTCAATTTCATAGCTGCAACAAATTTATTTTTATTTACTATAAGACAATTAATAAGTCGAAAAGTTTAAAATGCAATGACTAAATATTTTTAGTCAACAGCTGAAAGCCAATGCCAAAGGCTAAAGGCTAACAAAGATAACACTTTTTCAGTCAACAGTTGGTAAATAGTTTACGAGAATTCAAGTTTGCAAGAGTTCAAGTTTACAAGAACTATAGTTTACAAGAGCTCAAGTTTAAGAGAACTCTCATTACTCAAAACTCATTACTTACCACTTACTACTCACTTATATCGATAAATTAATTCAAAAAAAATACGTCAAAACCACCCGCTTTTATGTGTTTTCTTAAAATTATCTTTTTTTTTACTATTTCTTAGCGTGAACCGCTAAAAAACAATAGTTTTGTACAGGTTTAGAAACTGTTATTCGTTATGGCTCATATTACAAAATACTTCTTTTATACTTTTTTGTTGGTAGTCCTGCTCTCTTCCTGCGTGAAGGGCAAGACCGAAAAAATGCTGTCATACGAAAGCGTCTTTTTCTATTATCCGAAAAACTGGAGCGTGGAAACGAATGAATTACCGGGAGTATCTTGGCTCATAGAGGCGAATAACGGGAGGGATGTGCTATTTATATCTCTTACCCAAAAGAAAATTGAGACAGAAGACTTTTTCAATATTTATTATCAACGGAAAGACACGATGCAACCTCAGTTGTCAGCAGAAGCCGTCACGCCTGCCAAATTCGGAAAATACGACTGCCTGTCATCAAAGTATAAGATAAACGATCCTCCCAACCGCAACTACGGTATTGTTTACGCTTTTGAAGCGGGAGGCAAACATATCCTCGTCGTTAAACAAAGCGACACGGAGGAATCTATCGAGCGGAATTTCAAAGTAATAGAAGACAGTTTCGATATAGAAACAAAAGACACCCTAAGTTGAATAAAAACGCGTCATATAAGCAAATCATTAAATCGACCTCCATTTTTGGAGGTTCACAGTTTCTCATTATCTTAATCGGAATCATACGGACTAAAATAGTAGCGGTGCTATTAGGTCCTGTCGGGGTAGGTATTATCGGCATCTACCAATCCATTATCGACATGATGCGTTCGGGCTACAGCTTGGGCTTGGATACCGCCGGTGTGAAGGAAATAGCCGAAGCGGACGGCAAAGAAGACCGGGATGCTTTCCACAAGACCGTTACCCGCTTCAACCGCTGGTTTAAAGCTTTGGCATTGGCGGGATTAGTATCCTGTGTCGTTTTTTGTTACCCAATCAGCCTGTGGGTATTTGAAGACAGTAGTTACGCGTTGCCGATAGCCCTGCTTTCCATGAGCGTATTCCTTGCCATACTCACCACCGGAAAGTCTTCTGTCCTGCAAGGGATGCGGAAAATCCCCGAGATGGCCAAATCGGCTATTTTGGGAAGTTTGTTCGGGTTGATTTTTTCAATACCGGTATATTACTTTTGGGGACTTGAAGGTATCGTTCCCGCTTTTATCGGAACAGGGCTGATTTCCTTTCTGTGCGTTGAATTTTATTACAGAAAGCAGCACGTCAAAGATTCCGGCATGTCGAACAACGAGGCGTTCAAAACAGGCTTGGGCACTCTGAAATTAGGAATTTTCATTGTTATCTCCGCCTTGGTAAGCACGGTGAGCATGCTCCTTGTACGAGCGTTTATCACTCGCAACACAGACATTGACGCGGCGGGATTGTTTCAGGCGGCATGGACTATCACAAATGTGTACCTTGGATTGATACTCAGGTCGATGGGTTCGGATTTTTTTCCTCGCTTGTCGGCTGTCGCCGACAAGAAGGAGCAGGTGAAAAATTTGGTCAATGAACAAAGCTATATCGTCCTTATCATTGCTTCTCCGGTCATTGTAGGGATGCTGCTGTTTTCGGATTTCGCGCTAACCATACTCTATTCCGATAAGTTTGCACAGGCTAACGGATTATTATGTTGGCAAATAGCCGGCTCTTTCTTTAAAGTGCTAAGCTGGCCTATTGCTTTTATCATGCTGGCGAAGAATAAAGGACTTCTTTTTTTTATTACCGAAGTCATTTATTACGCCGTCTATTTGTTATCAAGCTACCTGTTGTACCCTCGATACGGATTAGAGGCTCTGGGCATCGGCTATCTGGCGGCATACATCGTTTACCTGCCGGTCGTGTTCATCATAGGCTATCGCGTATCAGCATTTGGCTGGAGAAAGAATGTACTAATCATGACCGTTATAAACCTCGTCCTGATAGCCGCAGCGTTCTATTCCACACAATATATGGATGGACATAAACTGTTGCCGGGCGCGATCGCGCTCTGCTTAGCCTTGCTTTACGCTTATTTCAATTTGAGAAAGGTATTTAGCCTGAAAGACATAAAAGGTTGGCATAAGAAAGAATAACCCTTCTATTCCGTCTTCTTTCGCTTCCGCTCCTTTTCGATCTCTTTCACGCGCGGAATGACCAAATCATTCTCAATAGAGGTATGGACTTCGAGTTCTTCTTCCGACTGATAAAGTTCAGTCAGGATATTCACCATAAGCAGTTGGTTTATTGTACCGGGAACATATTTCAGAAGTATCTGCTTCAAGTCGTTCATTTTTCCTTCAATATCGTTATGCCGCTCTTCAAATATATTGATTGAATATCGTTTGTCGGTATTTCTGTCAATCAACGCATAGACATAAGGAAACACCGTTTCGTCTTCGTAGCGCATGTGCTCAAAGACTTCGTGCGTATAATTGTCGAAAAAATCAAGCACCATTTCCAGCAAACCGCCATTTCCTTTAAACACAAGTTCCAGCTTGCGCCGTATATTCGGCAATCTTCTTTCAATGAAATAGTTATGCGAACTTTTCAGATATTGGAGAAAAGGAGCAAGCGGCAAGGAGTGAAAACTGTCCTGTATATTTGTAATGCACTTATTTGCCTGATAATTCGCAAGGAAAATAAAGCAATCAGCGTCAAATCCATTTTCCTTACAGACGGTTTCCACTTTCTTTTCTCCAAATCCCAACGATATGTTCAGGCGATTGAGAAGCAACAGTAAACGATAATCGGCGTCAATCAGATCCGACATCTTCATTGCCTTATTAAATACGATTGTTATATTTTGCATGATTTCATGGTTTATTCGTCCTGATACTTAATTTCCGAAATGTCTATCAGCTTATTGATGATAGCGTATATAGTCAATCCCGAAGTGCTGTGTACCTTCAGTTTACGGGTAATGTTCCTGCGGTGCGTGATGGCTGTGTGGATCGATATACTGTGATAATCGGCTATTTCCTTATTACTCATCCCTTTCACCACGCTTACAAGGATTTCTCTTTCCCTGTCGCTCAATTCTTCCGTATCGGATTGATTATTTTGATCCTTATTCAAGCATCTCAATAGCGTTTCTTCTATCTTCGATTCCGAATCACTTATCCGTATCACGGCGTCATACGATCGGTAAAACTGCTCATCGATGAGGTTGTAAACCAAAGCGATTATGGCGGTTTTCTTATTCAGGTCGAGTTGCTGACGGACGTCCTGCCGTGAAGCGTTGCCCAGCAACATCGGATTGATGAGGAGGGCGTCGGGACTTAACAAGCCAAGTTGATAATTTATATCTTCCATTTCATTCAATTCTATAACCTTCCCCACGCTGGATAATTGAGACAGTACATAGACCAAGCCTTTACGGATGATATATGAGGTCTCCGCCACAACCAGAACTTTATTTGTTTTCGCCATTTTCAGAGTTCTTATATAGAATGATTCTTTATAAGCTGCAAATTACGTCATAATTTACGTCATAAACAAATGTTATAGAAATATTCCTGTAAATAGCCGTTCGCCATTCATTTTCGTCGCCTTGCGCCGCGACCTTTCTTCTCAGTCAAGAAAAAGTAATAAAAAATAATTTTTTCTAATAGATTTTTTCTATTACTTTTTTTTCGTTTTTTATTCACTGATTTTCATATTAGTTTATTTCATTAAATATGCCAAAAACTTTTTCAATCAATAGCAAATAATCAATAGTTAACAACACTTTACGCTATTTATAATTCATATTCTATAATTCATAATTCAATTACTTTTTTTGCTTATTATTCCAAAAAACGATTGTCATCAACTCTCTTATTAGATGATTTTTACACTTAAAATTATAGCAAAAGCAAATGTTTTCTATAAAATATTTTATTTTTATTTTGATTTAGTATATCTTTTTGTTTATTTTTATCCCTAAAATAAGTTATTTAACAAACAACTTATTTTACACACAAACGCACACAAATAATATTTACAAATGAAACCTATTTGTTTCTTAACATTTTTGATTTTGGCGATTTCTAATTATTCGTATTCAGCCGCCTTTTTCTTTCAGCCGCTTTTTTATCATGACACTCCATTGAGTTTAAGTCCTCGCGAGCCTTCCAAAAGCATAGCGGGAAAAGGTGTGAAAAGCGTTAAGCAACTGACCGCTTTTTTCCTCCAAAAGAATCCCAATTGTGATAAAACGCGCATTCAACGATTGGCTCAGCTTTACATTACCGAAGCGAGAATTGAAGGTATCAACTCGGATGTTGCCTTTGTACAGATGTGTCTCGAGACCGGGTTTCTGACTTTTCGCGGTCTTACCAAACCCGAAATGCACAATTATTGCGGATTAGGATCCATAGACGCTCATCGTCCGGGAGAATGGTTTCCCGACGAGCAAATGGGTGTACGCGCTCACATTCAGCACTTGCAGGCGTATGGAACAACGGATCGCCTGAAGCAAGAATTAGTCGATCCGCGCTATCATTATGTTAATCCTCGCGGGCAAGTTTTCAATATTTATCAACTTGGCGGAACTTGGACAGCCGACAAAGAGTATGGATTCAAATTGGCTCGGTTATTATACGATCTGGCTCAAGTTTAATTCATACACAAGCGATGTGACGTAGCGGGTTCTTTATACAAAAGAACCCTTTTTCTTAGCCGTTAGCTTTCATCTGTTGACTGTTGACTATTAATTGTTGACCGAAAAGTGTTATCTTTGCTAACTGAGAAGCGAAGGCGACTCAAATAGGTTTGAGACTATAAAAGGATTGTAGAAATAGAAGATACGAGCAATGACTGACCAGCTAAAAGAAATCGTTTATTCAAAGGATGCCATAGAATTTGTCACCGTGGCGGTGCAATATTGTGTATTCCTCGAAAATTTTGAAGAAATTCAAGAAACGGAGTTGACCGATAAATTGACCAAATTATTGCCTCTGTTATACCTGAAGGCGTCGCTGGTTCCCGAAACCGATACGGTGAACGAGGACGCTCCCGAAATCAGCGTGACGGAGGAAGATTATAATTACATCGTTTTCAAATTGTACGATGTATATTTGACAAACGACGCTTATCTCGAAGTGTTCCTTCAGGATATGAAATACAGTGAGACTCCCATAACCGCAAGCATAAGTGAAGATTTGGCGGATATATATCAGGATCTGAAAAATTTCATCACGATATTCGAAAGAGGCGTCACCGAGAATATGAATGATGCTTTGTACGTCTGTATGGAAAACTTTAAGACATACTGGGGACAAAAACTGACGAATGTGTTGCGGGCATTACATTCATTGAAATACGCGATAGGAAACGATGGGTTTGGGGACGACTCCGAACAGGATGATAAGAATGATAAGAATGAATTATGGTAAATACTATATCTAAAGAAGAATTGTCTGTCCTTTCAACAGAAGCTTTCCCCGGAAGAATAACTGTTATTCAAGATGACAGCAGCGCGAAAAAAGCGTGCGCGTACCTTGAAGGAATGAAGGCTATCGGATTTGATACCGAGACGCGTCCGGCTTTTCGCAAGGGGGTATCGCACCAAATAGCGCTGATGCAGTTATCGACAATGGATACTTGTTTTCTGTTTCGCCTCAATTTAATAGGATTGCCGGATTGCTTGGCGAACATCCTTATTAATCCGGCGATAAAAAAAATAGGGTTGTCATTAAAGGATGATTTTTCGGCAATACATAAACGCAAAGCGCTGGCGCCTATCAACTTCATTGATCTCCAGCCCTTTGTTAAGGATTATGGAATAGAAGACAATGGCTTGCAACGTATTTATGGTATTCTTTTTGGCAAAAGAATATCGAAAAGCCAACGCCTGTCAAATTGGGAGATAGACATATTAACCGACGCGCAGAAGATGTATGCCGCCTTAGACGCATGGGCATGTCTGAAAATATACAACGAGCTGAAAAACAGAGAAAAAATTAAAAAGTAAAACAATGGCATTTATAGATTATTACAGCATATTGGGTGTATCTAAAACTGCCGGAAGCGATGATATAAAAAAGGCTTATCGAAAATTAGCCCGCAAATACCACCCTGATATTAACCCGAATGACGAGGAAGCTAAACGGAAATTCCAGCAGATAAATGAAGCCAATGAGGTTTTGTCCGATCCCGAGAAGCGTAAGAAGTATGACGAATACGGAGAAAACTGGAAACATGCCGAAGAATTTGAAAAATCCCGTCAGCAGCAGTCTCAAAATGGAGGATTCACCGACTTTGGCGGAGGTACATATCGCTTCGACGGCGGAGATGAAAGTGAATTTTCCGATTTCTTTGAATCGCTATTCGGAGGACGGCGGGCGTCTTCGAAACGCGCGGACGGTTACAGAGGACGTGATTATACATCCGAATTGCATCTGAGCCTTCGCAAGGCTTCCGAAACACATAAACGCACGCTTACTTTTGCCGGGAAGAGCTTGCGTATGACGATACCTGCCGGAGTAGCGAACGGGCAGGTGATTAAATTATCCGGTCAGGGCGCTCCCGGAAAGAATGGCGGACCAAACGGCGACCTGTATCTCACTTTTGTGATAGAAGACGACGACGCGTTCAAGAGGGTTGACGATGACTTATATACCACCGCCGCCCTGAACTTATATACCGCCGTGCTGGGCGGAGAAGAAACCATAGACACATTCACCGGAAAAGTGAAACTTAAAATTGCCGCCGGCACTCAAAATGGGACAAAGGTACGCCTGAAAGGAAAGGGTTTCCCTGTTTATAAACAAGATGGTAAATACGGGGATTTGATAATTACTTACGCCGTGGAAATCCCTACTAATCTAAGTACGGAACAGAAAGAACTGTTCGAGAAATTGGCGAAGTCTTAGAAGCCTTAAATTTAAAGCAATACGATTATGAACCCAGAATTGATAATTATACGTGAATATTGTATTCAGAACCGGGTAGAACCCGATTTCATCGTACAACTCGAAGATGAAGGTTTAATTCAAATAAGTATAATTGAAAATGAGCGTTATATACATATTTCTCAATTGAAATATCTGGATCAGTATGTCCGCTGGTATTACGACTTATCTATTAATGTCGCGGGTATTGATGTTATCCGCAACCTGCTGGATAAAATAGACGATATGCAGGAAGAAATATCCCGGCTGAAAGAACAACTGCGGATGACTATGTGAAAGTAGGAAAGTCAGCAAACGACCCGGAATCAGCGGACGATGAACATTCGAACCTTAGATAATGGTAACGGCTTATATATTTTGCTCCTTATACAACGAATAGTATTTGCCCTTAAAGGCTAACAGTTCCTGATGAGTGCCTTGTTCTATTATTTGTCCCTGATCAAGCACCAATATCCTATCGGCATTGCGAACCGTAGATAACCTATGGGCGATTATCAGGCTGGTACGTCCTTCCATCAATTTATCCAACCCTTTTTGAATCAGCAGTTCGCTGCGGGTGTCGATATTGCTGGTAGCCTCGTCCAGAAGCAGAATAGCCGGATCGGCGACAGCTGCCCGGGCTATATTCAATAGTTGCCGCTGTCCTTGGCTCAGATTAGCCCCATCATTTTCCAGTTGGGTGTAATAGCCTTTCGGCAAGCGTTTGATAAAAGAATGCGCGGCCGTTAATCTCGCGGCTTGTATGACCTCTTCATCTGTGGCGTCAGGCCTGCCGAATCGGATGTTTTCGCATACCGTACCGGTAAACAGGTGGGTGTCTTGCAACACAATAGCCATTGATTGCCGCAGATTATCGCGTTTTATATTTTGTATCAATATGCCGTCTATTGTTACCTCTCCGGATTTAATGTCAAAGAAACGCGGGAGCATATTCAGTATGGTCGTTTTTCCCGCTCCAGTCTCTCCTACCAGCGCGATTTTAGTACCCGGCGTCGCATGAAGGGAAACCCCTTTGAGGATTAGTTTTTCGGGTTTATAGCCAAAATAGACATCCTTCATTTCCAAATCGCCTTTCACATCCTTAATGGCTATCGCTTCCGGGCTGTCTTCCGGCTCGGGCAATTCGTCTATCACCTGAAAAATACGTTCAGCGCCCGCGATAGCCGCTTGTATGTTATTGTAGAGGCTGGCAAGTTCATTGATAGGTCGACCGAACTGTCTCGAATATTGAAGGAACGCCGCTAATCCTCCGACGTCGAATCCTCTGAAAATAGCGAGCAATCCTCCTACAATGGTAATGATAACATAATTCAAGGTGTTCAGGTTTTGCATAACCGGCATCATCATACCGGAATAAAACTGGGCTTTTTCGGATTTATCTTTCAGGCTTTGGTTCAAGGCGTTAAAATCGGCTTCTACTTTCTTTTCGTGCCCGAATACTTTGATAACTTTCTGTCCGCTTATCATTTCTTCGATATAACCGTTGGTTTCGCCAAGTGTGTCCTGTTGAGCCTTAAAGTATTTACGGCTTTGCTTCACGATGGACTTCGCGCACAGGAACATAACGGGCACGGTAATCAGGGTGACCAACGTCAGTATAGGGCTGATATATATCATTAGCCCGAAAATACCAATTAGCATAAGCCCGCTGGATAATATATCCGCCAAACTATCCGTGAGGGCGTTACTTACCTGATCTATATCATTTGTGTAGCGACTCATCAGGTCGCCGTGCTGATGCGTGTCGAAATATTTGATGGGCAGCCTTTCCATTTTACGAAACAGGTCTGTTCGCATACGGGTTACGGCGCGTTGCCCTATTTTGTTTAACGACCGGTACTGGATATATACGGCAACGACTCCTGTCAGATATATACCCGCCAGGACAAGCAGGATGTTTACAAGCCCCTTGAAGTCTCCCGGAATAATATAATCATTGATGATAGGACGTATCATATACGAACCAAGCAGGTTGGAACCGATGCCGATAATAATGAGGACGCCGATGACAAACAGCAACTTCTTGTCTTTTGCCAGATATGACATCAATCGGAGGAAAGTCTTTTTCCCTTCAATCGGCTTTTCGCTATGTTTATATTGATCTCCGTGCGCCATACCTTAAAAAGCTATTTGTTGAGAGTTATAAATCTCCTGATAAACTTTCGATTTTTCAATCAGTTCGTCAGGCTTTCCAATAGCGTCTATCTCTCCGTCTTCGAGCACAATCACCCGATCCGCCGATTGCATCGTGTTGACGCGCTGGGTGATGATAAACACGGTGGTATCGCGTAAAAGTTCATTCAGGTTATGGCGTATTTTCTGCTCGGTGGCGGAATCGACCGCGCTTGTGCTATCGTCAAGTATCAGTATCTTCGGTTTTCGCAGCAATGCCCGGGCAATACAGATACGCTGTTTTTGCCCGCCCGACACATTGATTCCACCTCGTCCCAGCAGGGTATTATACCCATCGGTAAAAGACATGATAAAATCATGAGCCTGAGCTGCTTTCGCGGCTTCTTCCACTTCTTCTGCCGTAGCATCGGGGTTACCCCATCGCAGGTTTTCTATAATGGTGCCTGTAAACAGTTCATTATTTTGCAAGACCATTCCTATTTCGGCATGGAGTTCGTCCGGATTGTAATTCTTCACATCAACGCCATCGATAAGTACTTCGCCTGCTGTCGTGTCATACAGGCGGGGAATCAATTGCAGCATGGATGTTTTAGCCGCGCCGGTCGCCCCCACCACGGCGATTGTTTCCCCTTGGCATACATGGAAATTTATATCTTTCAGCACATCGTTTTCGCCGCCGTCGTACCGGAAGAAAACCTTACGGAAAACGACTTCTCCCTTGCTAATTTTATATTTATCGGCTATTCCTTCGGTTGTGTTTTTCAGCGACGGTTCTGTGTCCAATACTTGGAGAATACGTTGCGAAGAAGCCGAGGCTCTTGATATATTCATTATAACCATCGACAGCATCATCAATGCCATGAGTATCTGCGTCAGGTAGTTTACGAAAGAAATAAGTTCTCCGACCTTTAGTTCCCCCGCTATCACTTTTCCTCCGCCAATCCACAGAATAAGGATGACGGAAACATTCATGATGAGCTGCATGACGGGAAATATGGAAACGACGGTATTGGACGCGTTAATGATCATATCGCGTAAGTCTTCACTGCTCTTCTCAAACTTCTTCGTTTCAAAATCTTCCCTGACAAAGGACTTCACAACGCGTATGTTTATAAGGTTTTCCCTTACAACGCCATTTAGTTGGTCGAGCCTCTGCTGTACTTTCATAAACAGGGGAAATCCCTTCCGTAAAATCAGGAAGACGCTTATTCCCAGTATGGGTATCGCGCCAACTATAACCAACGCCAAATCGGTATTTATCTTAATCACGAAGAAAACGGCCATAATCAGCATCATCGGCGAACGCAGCATAAGCCGCATCCCCATCAGTATCACTTGCTGTATCCGTGTTATATCATTTGTCAGTCTCGTTATCAGCGACGCGGAATTGAAACGGTCGATTTCGGTAAAAGAGAGTTGCTGTATTTTTTCAAACAATGTGCTTCTGAGTCCGGCGCCGAATCCTATCGCCGTCCGCGATGATACATATATATTGACAATATTTATGATTAAGCCAA
>JAISKQ010000068.1 GCA_031260865.1 Prevotella sp. | reverse complement strand
TGGCTACCCCAACCTTCCTGACTTTCCTTTCTCTTGTCCCTGTCGAGTTGGAATACATTGAATACGTTAGGAATACCATCTTCACGCAAAGCGCCTTCCACTTTCAAAGCATCCATTTTGAGGTCGCTTATACTTGCTCCGGCATTTACTATCAATGAGAAATCATCGAAGTCCTTTTTGATGTTTGCCAATACATCGCCATAAACCTGCAAGTTATGCGATTTATTGATGACATATTGCCCGTTGTTGCCGGCGAGCGTCGCGTTTGTGGAAGCGTAAAGTTTTTCGGTATAATCGTTGTGTGTATTGTCCACGCGCGCGTGCCCGACCACATTTAACCAGTCGAAGACATCATAGCTCAATCCCGCGTTAATCATATAACGCTTCTTATCATTGTTTTTCAGATTACGATAAGCAATCCAGTATGGATTTTGCAAACGGAAATCGCCTTCTCCTTGCGGCCAGTATTGCACGTTGATTCCTCGTGAAGGATCGTAACGTTCAAAGACTTTCGTCATGGCAAAATCGTCGCCGCGCGGAAACAGATAAGCGGATGAAATAGGATTGGAATAAACTCCGTTATTGATCATATTCTGGTCTTTTTGCAGAATATAATTAACTCCAAAATCAAGAGTCATCTTATCATTTAAGAATTTAGATGTGTTTCGGAATGTAAAGTTATAACGGTCGTATTGATTGTTCGGCACAATTCCATTCGAGTTCACAGCCGCCGCCGAGAAGTAGGTCTGATTTTTCGCGTTGCCGGTAGCCACCGACAAGGCGTTCGTGAAAACGGTGCCGGTTTCAAAGAAATCATCCTTCGGCGAATAGCCATAGGTGTTTTCGGGCACTAATTTATTACCCCAACTTCGTATCGTAGAGCCTCCTTGGGCGAGAAGATCGCCTGTTCCGTAAGTAGTTTGGAATCGCGGAAGCACAAGAGGATTTAGAAATTCGGTGTTGCTGGAGAATGTTACATCCAGTCTATCGGCAATACCTTTTCTTGTTGTTATTATAATCGCGCCATTGGCTCCCTGATTCCCGTAAAGAGCCGCGGCGGCTGCCCCGGTCAATACCGAAAGGGACTCAATGTCTTCGGGGTTGATGTCGGCGATAGCCTCACTGGTTCCCGAAGAGGCGAATTCATCACCTCTACCGCCGCTGCCACCGGTGGTCATCGAGTACATCGGTATTCCATCTATCACATAAAGGGCGTTATTGGATTGTTCGATGGATTTCGCGCCGCGCATCACAACTTTAGACGCGCCACCTACTCCCGATGAGCTTGTATTGATATTAACGCCGGCTACTTTACCCGAAAGGGAGTTGACAAGGTTAGCGTCTTTCACGGCGGTCAAATCATTCCGATTTAATTCCTGCACATTGTAACTCAACGCTTTTGTCGCGCGTTTAATACCCAATGCAGTAACCACCACAGCCTCCAAACCTTTCGAATCCGGCGACATATTGATAATATACGAATTTCGATCCGTCACATTAATTTCCCGAGGCAGATACCCCAGAAATGAAACGACCATTGTTTGATTTTTGGACACACGAAGGGAAAAATTACCGTCCACGTCGGCAGCTGTACCGACATTCGTTCCTTTTATTTTTACCGAAGCTCCCGCTAACGGCAAATCCGCTTCGTCCAATACTTTTCCCGTAATCTCCCTCGTCGCGATCTGTTCTTCTTTCGGAACGATTATGATATATTCATTTTTGAGTTGATAACTAAATCCTGTATCAGCCAGTATCGTGTTCAGAGCGTCATCAAGAGAACTATTCGTCAGGTTCAGGTTTATACGTTTATCACTCTTGAGTTTCGACTCATTATAGGCCACATACATTTTGGATTGCTTTTCGATCTCTGACAATGCTTCCTTTATGGTTATGTTGTTTTTATTTATCGATATTTTCACATCACTTTGCGCGGAAGCTATCGTAGATAAAAAAAACAGACCCAATAGAAGTAATAATTTCGGATGTACTTTTATCCCAATAAAATTCATAGGTTAATTCATTTTAGAAGTGTTTATACTCTTGATATTAGTTTATTTCTTTAAAATAATTCAAACTTTAAAGCTAAGTTCTAACGGTTTCATATTCAATGTGTTTTTTTGAATACTTTTTTTTCATTTTTAATCAGATTTTGAATGGTTAATATTTTTTATTCCATAGATATTACAATTTCAAGATGATGGATTCTATTTCATTTTTTTGAATTTATATAATATAAATCATCTGTTTTTTTATAATCAAAATCATCCGCCACTTTCTTTATCACATATAAAATATCGGACAGGGTCGATTCTTTTTTGAAGCGGAAATTATATCTGTCTCCATCCAGTATATTCGATTTATACTGGAAGGAAACGGCATATTTTCGTTCCAATACATTTAGGATTTCCTTGATTGTAGCGCCGTTGAACACCAGTTCGCCACGTTGCCACGCGGTGGCTTCATAAATATCAACTTGCGCGATGGAACGCCGTTTGTTTTGTTTGCTGTAAACGAATTGTTCATTCACATTGAGTATATAATCCGCGGGAGAGCCTTGTTGCTGAACCTTTACGCTTCCGCTAATCAACGTAATCTTAAAATTGGCGTCTTCCGGGTAAGAAGACACATCAAACTCGGTACCCAGAGCCGTAACCGAGAAATCTTTGGATTTAACGACAAAGGGAACATCGGCGTTCTTACGCACTTTAAAATTAGCCTCACCCAGCAAATAAACCGTCCGTGTTTTTTCTCCGTAAGATTCGGCATACAGGATAACCGTACCCGTATTTGCCAGCACGATACTTCCGTCAGGCAATGTCATTGTGTCTCCAAACTGTTTTGAATCAGAAAAATATTCTATATAATTCTGCTCAGTAGCCGTTTTCCTTGTGAAAATGTAAGCGGAAGAAATAACAACGACTAAAGCGATAGCCGCCACATATCGCCATGCCACAAGTTTTGTATGTTTTCTTTCTTTATAGAATTGTGCTTTTGCTTGTACGGATGCTAAAGAAACCAATGTATCTTCTGTAGCCACATTATAGGTCTGATTCCACAAGCGAAACAATTCGGCTTCTTTATCGGCGGATAGTTCACTGTCCACAAGCCATTTATGGAACTCGCTTTTAAGTGGTTCCTCTATTTTCGATTTTGTATATAAGTCTATAATTTTGCTGATATAATCGTTCATTTCCATCACGTGTATATAATATATACAACTATGTTGAATAAACTACTCAATGAGAAATGTAAAATAATATTGTTTTTTTCAAATCGGACAGGGCTAAATAGAGATGACGTTCAACGGTTCGCGTCGACATGTCTAATAATTCTGATATTATGATATTACTCTTGCCTTCGTAACGGCTCATCTTGAATATTTCTTTCCTTCGTTCCGGCATTTGTTCTACCGCGTACATAATTATCAGTTCTATTTCCTTGACATGCAGTTTATCGTCCAATCCGAATTCGTCCGCCAATTGATTCTTTCGAACCAATTTTTCCTGATATTTACGCTCTATATTTCTATGTTTTATGAGATTGAATATGTGGTTTTTAGCCATTGTGAACAAATAGGCGTTTCTTCTTTCTTTGTCTCTCCATATCTCAGGTTTATCTAATAATATCAGAAAAATATCCTGGGAGACATCTTCCGCGTCCTGCTCCGACATAAGAATCTGCCGGGCAAAAGATTTTACTTTGGGATAACATTCTATAAAGAACTTCCCAAATTCTTCCTTAACTTTCAGATTCTCTTTAATAGTCATAAACATATATTGTGATACCGGCACAAGATTTCTTTTATCTCCTCGCACTTATATAATAGAAATCACCGGCGGCTTTATATTCAAAATCATCCGCCACTTTCTTTATCACATCCATTATTTCGGGAAGTGTAGCACTCTTCTTGAAATGAAAATTATACTTATCATCATTGAAAATATCTTCCTCGTACTGAAAATAAACGGCGAAGTTACGCTCTAAGACATTTAATATTTCAACAATCGTGGCATTCCCGAACACAAGTTCTCCCCTTTGCCATGCCGTGGCATCGAAAACATCAACCTGCGAGATCGCGCATTTCCCGGTTTGCTTTTCACGAACAAACTGGTCTCCGGCTTTGAGTATATATCCTGCTTGGTGATTATTTCGCCGCACGCTGATACTGCCACTGATTAAGGTCGCTTTGAAAAAGGCGTCTTCCGGATATGAGGATACGTCAAACTGAGTACCCAGAGCCGTTACAGAAAATTCATTCGCTTTTACGATAAATGGAATATCTTTATTTTTCCGCACTTTAAAATGGGCTTCACCCAATAAATAGATTGTTCTCGTCTCTTTTCCAAAGGATTTCGGATATAAAATCACTGTTTTTGAATTTGTATATACGATACTCCCATCAGGCAATGTGATTGTATCGGATTCTCCGATTTGTGAATAAAATTCATTCATATTCACATCCGATGAAGACGTTTTCCTCATGAAAATAAAAGCGGAAGTCACGGCGACAATCGAAACGATAGCGATAGCGGCGCCATACCGCCACATTGTAAGCCGTGTTTTTTTCTTTTCCGCGCGAAGTTCCGCCCTGTACTGTAAAGACGCAAATGACGCGAATGTGTCTTCTTTAGCGACATCCCCTGTCTGTTCCCATAGCGTAAATAAGGCGTTATCCTTTTCTTCCGCAAATTCCTCATCTGTAAGCCATTTATGGAATTTATCCTTTGCAGATCCTTCGATTTTAGATTTTGAGTACAAATCTACAATTTTATCAATATATTTTTCCTCTTCGTTATGAGCCATGTCAAAATAAAAAATGCGTTTTAGATAAGTACCATGGAACAAAACTAAGAAAAAAATCGAATATTTTTGTATTTATTTAAACAAATAAACAATTTTCCTATCAATTTTCCGCAATTCCGACAATATGGGGCAACCCTAAAAGCTGTGAAGGATAGGAAAATAAATGGTTTACACCTCAACAAAACAGATTTAACCTTTTATAACATAAATTAATACCCGCAAACGGCTAAAAACCGTCATCTCTTTATTACAAAATTATCTAATAAACAGTTACGAGTTACAAGGCAAAGAGAAAAAAAGTAAGTAATGAGTTTTGAGTAATGAGTTTTGAGTTTACTTAGCGTGCAAGTTTACAAGAAAAGAATGACGCAAAGCGGTGTTACCCGAAAACTGTTACTTTTGTCACCATTTTGTAATTAGCCGTTGGTTTTTAGCTGTTGATTGCTCACTGAAAAGAGA
>JAISKQ010000057.1 GCA_031260865.1 Prevotella sp. | reverse complement strand
GTAGTAGGCGACGTCGGTAAAGCCGGGGTATCTATTTGCTCTGTGGAAGATATGAAAGTGTTATTCGATGGTATTCCATTGAGTCAGATGTCTGTTTCGATGACAATGAACGGCGCGGTGTTGCCTGTACTTGCGTTCTATATCAACGCGGGTCTGGAACAAGGAGCTAAATTGGAAGAAATGGCGGGTACAATCCAAAACGACATCCTTAAAGAGTTTATGGTGCGTAATACCTATATTTACCCACCTGAATTTTCAATGAAGATCATTGCCGACATCTTTGAATACACATCTCAAAAGATGCCTAAATTCAACTCAATATCTATCTCCGGTTACCATATGCAGGAAGCAGGCGCAACCGCCGATATTGAATTAGCTTACACGCTAGCCGATGGTATGGAATACCTGAAAGCCGGTATCGACGCCGGAATTGATGTGGATGCTTTTGCACCTCGTTTGTCATTCTTCTGGGCAATTGGGATGAACCATTTTATGGAGATTGCCAAGATGCGCGCGGGACGTCTCTTGTGGGCTAAAATAGTGAAGAGCTTCGGAGCTAAAAATCCTAAATCTTTGGCTTTGCGTACTCACTGCCAAACATCAGGATGGTCGTTAACGGAACAGGATCCATTCAATAACGTTGGTCGTACTTGTATCGAAGCGATGGCCGCCGCGCTTGGTCATACCCAATCATTGCATACAAACGCTTTGGATGAGGCTATCGCGTTGCCTACCGATTTCTCCGCTCGTATTGCCCGCAATACCCAGATATACATTCAGGAAGAAACCTATATCACAAAGGAAATCGACCCTTGGGCTGGTTCATACTATGTGGAAACACTAACCAATGAGTTGGTGCACAAAGCATGGGATTTGATTCAGGAAGTTCAAAAACTGGGCGGTATGGCGAAAGCTATTGAAACAGGCCTTCCTAAGATGCGTATCGAAGAAGCCGCCGCGCGTACTCAGGCTAAAATCGACTCAGGCGCTCAAACTATCGTGGGTATCAATAAATATCGTCTTGAAAAAGAAGACCCTATTGATATTCTTGATGTGGATAACACCGAAGTACGTCGTCAACAGATTGAACGTTTGAACGACTTGAAAGCGAAACGCGACAATGAAGCGGTAAAGAAAGCGTTGGCTGCTATTACCGAATGTGCCAGAACTAAAAAAGGTAACCTGCTTGAGCTGGCTGTGGAAGCGGCTCACCTTCGTGCTACTCTGGGAGAAATCTCCGATGCTTGCGAAGAGGTGTCAGGTCGTTATAAAGCTGTAATCAGAACTATATCAGGCGTGTATTCATCAGAAAGTAAAAAAGACCCTACATTCCAAGAAGCGAAAGAGCTTGTGGATGAATTTGCGAAGAAAGAAGGTCGTCAACCACGTATCATGATCGCTAAGATGGGGCAGGATGGACACGACCGGGGTGCAAAAGTTGTAGCGACAGGTTATGCTGACTGTGGCTTTGACGTGGATATGGGACCATTGTTCCAGACCCCGGAAGAAGCTGCCCGTCAGGCTGTGGAAAACGACGTGAATGTACTGGGCGTTTCTTCTCTTGCCGCCGGTCACAAAACACTTGTGCCCCAGGTAATCGCAGAACTGAAAAAACTTGGTCGTGAAGACATTGTGGTAATTGCCGGCGGGGTTATTCCCGCTCAAGACTACGACTTCTTGTACAAAGCCGGTGTGGCTGCTATCTTTGGTCCCGGAACTTCGGTAACTAAGGCGGCAGTACAAATTATGCAGATATTATTGGCTGAATAATTCGGTTAATCAAACTTATAGAAAAAGGTCATCTTGTATATGGGATGACCTTTTCTATCTTTTTGGGATTTGAATATGATTGAAGTCTAACACTTTATATTCAGTTCCACCAAGACATTTCGTATCTGTTCGTATGTCGTGATGCGTGTGGGTACTAAAGGCAGACGCAGTTTGTTCTCTATATAACCCATCATGTTCAGCATACATTTCACTCCCGCGGGATTACCGTCCACAAACAGCAAGTTGAACAGTTCATTGAAACTGTGATGAATGGTAAGCGCGCTCGCGTAATCGCCCTCTAAGGCTAAGCGTGTCATCCGGCTGAATTCTTTAGGGAAAGCATTCCCAATAACTGATATGACCCCTATCGCCCCCAAAGTGATCAGAGGGAAAGTTACGCCGTCGTCACCCGATATAACGTCAAAATGCTCAGGCTTACGTTTTATAATAGCGTCCATCTGCGTCATATTGCCCGACGCCTCTTTGACCGCGACAATGTTGGGCAAATCATTCGCTATACGCAAAATGGTGTCGGCAGCCATATTCACGCCTGTGCGACCCGGTACGTTATAAGCGACGACAGGCAGCGGAGAAGCTTCGGAAATAGCTTTATAATGCTGGTAAATACCCTCTTGTGACGGTTTGTTATAGTAAGGAACGACCGACAATATGCCGTCTATTCCTCTATAATCATTCTTTTTCAGCTTTTCCACAATAGCTCGGGTATTATTACCGCCTTCTCCCAAGATAATAGGGATCCGACCGTTTACCCTACCCACTACCAACTCTACTATCCGTTTCTTTTCCTCCTCGGTCAATGTAGGGGTTTCAGCTGTAGTCCCCAACACGACCAAGTAATCAGTTCCGTTTTGCAGTTGATAGTCAACAAGTCTTAGCAAAGCATCATAATCAACACTTTCATCCTCTTTAAAAGGAGTTATCATTGCAACTCCCATCCCTCTCAGGTTTATTCTAGGCATAAAAATCTATCTTTCTCTGAAAAAGTTAATCTTCTCAATTTGTGCAAAATTAAGAATTAATTTACACCTCAACGTACATTGTTCAGGTAAAATTTTATTTCATTGTAAGTTTCCCACAAAGTTTTATCTTCTTCTTTAAGTACAATAAAATTATAACCCTTGTGAGGCGATTTCGATATGCCTATGCTGCAATCCGATGTATTGATTGCCAGCAAGTATTTTAAAATATCGTTATCCGTTGTCGTTAAATCCATTATGGTATCATATTTCAACTTGTGAAATTCATCTGATACCGACCAAGATACAATATTAAAGATCGATTTTTCATCGGGATAGATAGCTCTCACATTAGCATCGAAAACCGTATTAATCGCATTCTTCTTTGAAGGAAAAACCGTCCACATCACAACATTTTTTCCCTTCGCCTTCAAGTCTTTCGCTATATACTCTATCTCTGCGAAATCTTTATAAGAGAACAAGATAAGAATATTCTTCATACTCTCCATGTTGCGAAAAACATGATTCCTTTCATTCTTTTTAAAGGCAGAATCTATTTTCCATTTCACCAAAAAATCAAACATAATAAAATAATTATAAATAATTTAATAAATCTTGTGTTACGGTATTTAGAAACTGTTTAAATTTTATCCCAATATATTATTATACCTCTTTTTTCGTCCATTTATAGGCTCTTTTTGTCTAATTTATCCTTTCACTCAACTCAAATAGCTCGCTATTATCGCTTCGCGGAAGAATAAATTATCCTAAAAATAGCTCTAAAAAATTGAACGAATAAAATTTAAACAGTTTCTTATTTTATAATTTTCTTGCGCCGTCTTTGATGATTACGTCATATACTTTTGGTTTGATTTTGAATTTCTGTTCGTATGACTCGGTCGCCCGTTTTATAAACCCGTCATAAAGTTCATCCTTGACAAGGTTGATCGTACAGCCGCCAAAACCGCCGCCCATCACACGAGAGCCTGTAACGCCGCACTGACGGGCTACGTCATTCAGAAAATCAAGTTCTTCACAACTTACTTCATACTTACGGCTAAGCCCGATATGAGTCTCATACATTTTCTTCCCTACAGTTTCGTAATCGTCTTTTTCCAAAGCATCGCAAACTTCGCCCATCCGCTGGATTTCTTCAATGACAAACTCCGCGCGCATGTAGTCTTCGGCGTTGACTTCATTCGCCACTTCCTTTAGCATATCTTTAGTAGCGTCACGAAGCAATTCTACTTCGGGATGATACTTGCGGATATAAGAAGCCGCGTTTTCGCACGACTCACGGCGTTTGTTGTAAGCCGATGACGCCAATTCATGCGCCACACAGGTATTCAACAAAACTAAACGGTAGCCTTTCGGGCTAAAAGGAATGTATTTGTATTCCAATGAGCGGCAATCGAGACGAATCAAAGAGCCTTCTTTGCCGAAACAAGACGCGAATTGATCCATAATACCACATTTCACACCCACGTAGTTATGCTCGGTGGCCTGTCCTATCTTAGCCAGCTGGAAACGGTCGAGTCCGAGGTTGTACATATCGTTGATGGCAAAGCCGAAACAGCTTTCCAAAGCAGCCGACGAAGACATTCCCGCGCCCAGAGGCACATCGCCCGCGAACACACAATCAAAACCCGGAACCTGCTTGCCGTGCTTCATGATTTCATGACATACGCCAAAAATATACTTGGCCCAGTGCTTAATCGGAATATCGTCTAATCCGAATTCATCCATTTCCGACAAATCCATTGCGTACGCCCTGATACGGTCGGGTGTTCCATTTGGTTTGATAACACAATACATCGCCTTGTCTATCGCCCCCGGCAACACAAAACCGCCGTTATAGTCGGTATGTTCCCCAATAAGGTTGATACGTCCGGGTGATGTGTACATTACGCCGTCTGTTCCGAAGAGTGACTTAAACTTTTCGCTGATTACATTTAGTTCCATGGTTATTTTATTGTTTTAGGTTTTAAAAAATATTTCATTCCAACATGCTCAAAAAAGCGTCTTCGTCAATAATCTTGATGCCAAGGCTTTCCGCCTTTTGCGACTTTGCGGGACCCATATTATCCCCTGCCAACACATAATTTGTTTTCGACGAGATAGAACCGCTGTTCTTTCCTCCGTTTTGTTCTATCATGGCTTTATATTCGTCCCGCGAGTGCTTTTCAAACGTCCCGCTGATAACAATGGACACACCTTTGAGCTTTTCCGTCCTTTGCGCTATTATCGTTTCACTCAGTTCAAATTGTATGCCAAAAGCGCGGAGCTTATTCACCACCGCCATATTATCTTCATTATCAAAATACTTGACAATACTTTGGGCTATCCTTTCGCCTATTTCATCAACCTGCGTCAGGTCGTCGATAGAGGCGGACATCAATTTATCTATATCGGGAAACGCCATCGCGAGCTTTTTGGCTACCGTTTCGCCTACAAAACGGATACCTAAAGCGTAAAGTACCTTTTCGTATGGAACGGATGTAGAAGACTGTATGCTGTCGATCAGATTTTTTGCGCTTTTTTCAGCCCAACGTTCCAAGCGTGATACATCCTGCCACCGAAGGGTGTATAAATCCGCTATATCGCGTATATATCCCGCGTTGTACAAGTGTTCCACTGTTTCCGAACCACCCGCTATATTCATCGCCTTGCGCGTGAGGAAGTGTTCGATACGTCCCTTTATCTGTGGCGGGCACAGGGTATCGTTAGTACAATAGTAAATTGCTTCCCCTTCGTCTTTTACCAGCGTGGCGCCGCACTCGGGACAAGTTTTAGCAAACTCTACTTTTTCGTCGAAGATGCCCCGTTTGGATATATCCACACTTGTTATTTTGGGAATGATTTCCCCGCCTTTTTCCACATACACTTGGTCGTTGATATGCAGATCGAGTGAGTTTATATAGTCTTCGTTATATAATGACGCGCGTTTGACGGTTGTTCCCGAAAGCTTTACAGGCGTCAGGTTGGCGACAGGGGTTACCGCGCCTGTCCTGCCCACTTGGTACGACACGGATTCAAGCGTCGTGAGGGCTTTTTCAGCCTGAAATTTGAATGCTATCGCCCAACGTGGAAACTTGGACGTGTAGCCCAAATTCTTCTGTTGTGTAAGCGAATTTACTTTCAACACAATGCCATCGGTAGGTACAGGCAGATTTTTACGTTCTGTATCCCAATACTTTATAAAGTCGAATATTTCTATCAACGTTTTGCATTTCTTGGTGGCGTCCGAAATCTTAAAACCCCATTCCCTTGCTTTCATCAGGTTTTCGTAATGCCCGTCCGTAGGCAGGTTTTCACCCAGCATATAGTACAGGTAAGAATCCAATTTTCGCGAAGCTACAATTTTGGGGTCTTGCTGTTTCATCGTTCCCGACCCTGCGTTTCTGGGGTTGGCAAACAAACTTTCTTCCTGTTCTTCGCGCTCCTTGTTCAGATTGTCAAATACTGTCCAAGGCATCAGTATCTCGCCCCTTATTTCAAATTCGGCGGGATAGTCCGTTCCACGCAGACGCAAAGGGATGCTTCGTATCGTACGCGCGTTAGCGGTAACGTCATCGCCCTGCACGCCATCGCCGCGTGTAACCGCCTGTGTGAGTTCGCCATCTATGTATGTGAGCGAAATAGATGTGCCGTCATATTTCAGTTCGCAAACTATCTCGAAATCATCATTGAGTCCCTTTTGTACACGGTTATAGAAATCCGTCACTTCGCCTTCGGTATAGGTATTCCCCAACGAAAGCATTGGATATTTGTGCGCGATTTGCTTGAAGGACTTATTAATATCGCTGCCCACACGTTTTGTAGGTGAATTAGGATCGTAATACTCAGGGTATTGAGCCTCCAAGTCCGTCAATTCTTTCAGTAGCCGGTCAAAGTCAATATCTGAAATCGTAGGCGCGGACAGGATGTAGTAATTGTAATTGAGCTGATTCAACTCATCCCTAAGTTCTTTTATCTTCTGTTTTATCGGATTCATATAGTATTAATCGTATATACAAATATAGGAATAAATAAAGTTAGTAAATACAATTTTAGATATTTTTCAGATATGAACAATAAAAAGCGGTAAACAAGAGTTAAAGTGTACAAGAGTTCTAAAAAGGTGACAAAAGTAACACTTTTTCCATCTGCTTTCTCTGTCTCTTTTTTGCGCCATTCTTCTTCTTCTTGTAAACTTGTACACTTGCAAGCTTGTACACTCAAAACTTTTAAAAGGTGACAAAAGTAACAGTTTTCGGTCATCATCGCTTCGCGCCATTCTTCTTAATATACTCATTACTTATTACTCATAACTCAAAACTTTTAAAAAGGTGACAAAAGTAACAGTTTTTTGGTAACACCGCTTTGCGCCATTCTTCTTCTTCTTGTACACTTGCAAGCTTGTACACTCAAAACTTAAAAAAGGTGACAAAAGTAACAGTTTTCGGGTAACACCGCTTTGCGCCATTCTTCTTAATATACTCATTACTTATTA
>JAISKQ010000046.1 GCA_031260865.1 Prevotella sp. | reverse complement strand
AAATAATATCAACTATATTATAACAAAAATAAATTAGAAGTCGGGAGCTTCCGGCTTCTAATTATATAAGTTCTTATACCCCTGCCCAGCCGGTTACATAAACCATGCTTTCTTGCGCTCTGTGAATATCGGTTACTGCTACTTTTGATTCAATCTTGATAGATTGTATGGCTTTTATTAGATTTTCATTGTCAATATTTGGTGCGGGTTCAACAGTTGGTAATTGCCCGCCTTGTTCAAAGGCTTGACGGAATGAAGGTTCGACTCCATGAATGGAGCGGGTAAAAAATGAATCTAAATCGGTAGTCTTTAATTCCCTTCGTTGAGAATTGATATAACGAATCAGGTCAATATTTTTATTTGTAGATTCCCTATTTATCACGTATTCGCCACCCTCTACTTCCATGTTTGTGCCCTCAATGCGCATACCACCCTGTGAGTGGCGTTTACCACGGAGCAATCCGCCATCGGCGAATTTGGCAAGCTGTTTGGTCATAATGCCTACCTGTACTGCTCCGGCGGCGGCAACCACCGCAGCCAGCACAGGGCCTAAAATAGGTCCGTAGGACAATGCTTTGGTTACTCCCTGCGCTACATTGGCTACCGATTCACCGATGTTTTTTATAAGTGTGGCTTTGCGGTTTAGTTTATCTATTTTTTCCTGCTCGGCGGCTTTTTTGGCTTTCTTAAAAAAAAAACAAAAAATTTCTTTTCGTATTTAAACCATCGGGTACATATTTTAGTCTATCTTTATATGGAAAGCGCAAAGCGGGAGCAACAGTCTTACGCCGAACGCCGATAAAACGCCACGATTATGGAACGAACATCACATATCCGCTTACATAAACTCTCCCGATGGGGACTGGGGAGCATATTCCTGTTGCTGCTGTGCCTCTCCCTTGCAGCCTGCGACAAGGACGACCCTTTTATAGAACCCGACCCCGACCCTGAGAATCCGATAGACCCGCCTGCTCCTCCCGCGCCGAAAGAAAATATCGTCTTCAATGTGGATGGCAACCTGATACGCGCCGGAAAGGACAAGTCGGGCGACGCGGTCTTTAATATCGATGGGGATTATATCCGCGCGGGCGGAAAGACAGACGGCGATATCGTCTTTAATGTGGATGGCAACCTGATACGCGCCGGAAAAGAGAAATCGGGCGACGTGGTCTTTAATATCGATGGGGACTATATCCGTGCGGGTACTTCTGCCACAGGGGATATTGCCTTTAATTTGGATGGGGCGTATGTGAGAGGAGGGAAGGATGCGACAAGTCTACTCTTATATAATATCTCATTTACTTCCTATGGCGGAGATTTATCGTCAGGAAGAGTATATATAGGAAATACACTCTTATATAATATCTCATTTACTTCCTATGGCGGAGATTTATCGTCAGGAAGAGTATATATTTATTAATATTTGTAGGGATGAAAATCCCTACAAATAAGATTATACCCCTGCCCAGCCGGTAACATTAACCATGCTTTCTTGCGCTCTGTGAATATCGGTTACAGCTACTTTTGAGTTTATTTTTATAGATTTTATGGCATCAATTAAAGCCTCATTATTTATTGTAGAAGAAGTATTGATAGACGGTAGTTGTCCACCTGATTCAAATTGATGACGGAATGGAGGTTCGTATCCTTGGGTGGTTTTAGTAAAGAAGTTACTCATATCTATCGGGGTCAGTTCTTTGCGCTGCGAATTTATATAACGTACCAGTCTCAAGTTTTTACTGGTACTTTCTCTATTTATCACGTATTCGCCACCCTCTACCTCCATATTGGTGCCTTCAATACGCATTCCTCCTTGGGTATGGCGTTTGCCTCGGAGCAATCCGCCATCGGCAAATTTGGCTAATTGTTTGGTCATAATACCCACTTGTACTGCTCCTGTGGTACCAATTATAGCCGCAAGTGCCAGGTTTAAAGGCCAAGGATATGCACCTAATGTTTTTGTTACTCCTTGTGCGACATTGGCTGTAGCTTCTCCAATACTCTTTATTAAAGCAACTTTGCGGTTTAGCTTATCTATTTTTTCTTGTTTAGCCTGCTCTTTGGCCTTTTTGTCTTGTAATTCGCGTTCTTTTCGCTCAATTTCTTGTTTCGTCTTTAAACTGTTATCCAAAGCTTCTTGCTTTTCACGTTCGTTATTTTTTAATGTTCTCGTTGTTTCGTCAGCAGCAATTCTGGTATCAACCTCAGCTTCTATTTGTTTCTGAGAATAACCACTAAATTCTTCAGCAACTTCCCTTTCAATTTGACTCTTTCGCTCAGCAGTATCTTCTTTTGCTGCGGCAAGCTCTGCCTGCTGATTTTTGTATTGTTGAGTAAAATCTTTATTTTTATTTTGCAAATGTGTTATTTCCTCATCGATAGCCGCTATATCCGCTTTATAGATATTACTTACAGCCGTAAACGCAGACCCTATTGCACCCGATATTTGGTCGGTAATGCCTTTTATACCGGTAGCCACGTCTTGCACCTTATCCGCGTACTGCTTCCATTGCAATAGACCGAGGTCTTGTTCTTTCTTTTCGGCGGCAGTGATAGCCTTACTTACAGCAATCAGTTGCTCTCCATAAAACGTTACAACTTCAGCTCTTTTTGCTTCCAGCTCTTTCCGTTTCTCGACATTATCGGCGGCTTTTATTTCGTCATCATAATACTTTATGGTCGCCTGTCCCGTCTCCTTCAAATCGGCGCGATAGCTGTTTAGTAATTGCTTTATCACTTTTATGTTTTCTTCGGTGGCTTTTACATCCACTATCTTCTTGGTGGCATCCCCTGTCTTCGCCACTTCCTCACCGGTATTCTTCACCTCGGCAGCCGCCTTTTGTTCCGCCGCCGCGGTCTTCAGTAAACCATCGGCAACGCCTTTCAATGCCTTCTCTTCCAGTCCCAACAGATCAGCGGCTTCTTTTACCGTTTTTTCCACCTGCTTTTTTGTTTTCGTGGATGTGGTATCCATATACACCTCCATATTTTCGCTAAGTCCGCCCATCAACTTATTGAAAGTGACAGTGTAAGAAGCCGTATATTCCTTGGCGTTCTTTTTCAGGTCTTCGTTTAGCTGGTCGTTGATTCGTTTTATTTGTTCCGTTTTGGCTGTCTCCAACGACACTACTTCATTGCCTGTCCGCTTTGCCTGCTCTATCTGAACATTGTACGCGGCTACCGTCTCCGCCCGGGCTATAGCCGATTGTTCTTCTATCGCCTGCTTTTTTTTCTCATAGGCTTTAGTAACAGTTTCCACCGATTTGGCGTTTTTCGCCAACGCGTCTATTTCGCTTTGCACGGCGGTCATCTTTTCCTGATTGTTTTTTGTCAGCAATTTATACGCCTCTTGGTTGAGGTCGTTTATTTGTGAAATGGTAGCAGCTACTTTCTGAGACTGAGCAAGCATTTTCGCGCCATTCGCGACTTGATTGTTATACTGAGTTTCAAAGGATTTGTGCAGGTCGTTTATCAGTTTAAAACCGTTCTGACGCCTGTCCGAATTTTTTTTCTCCTGTTCCGATAATTCTCCGTTGAGCTTGATTACATCCTTCAATTTATCTGTCAGGTTCTCTGTTGTTTTCGTCGCCGATTCCACAACTTTTACATATTGTACGACGCCATCAATTTTAATCTTGAGTTCTTTTGTTTTTGTCATAGTTCTATATTT
>JAISKQ010000001.1 GCA_031260865.1 Prevotella sp. | reverse complement strand
ATTCTTCTAGTAAACTTGTAAACTTGAAATATAGTAAAATAGAAATCATCATTCTTCATAAAACGACCTCGAAGGGGTCGTATGTTTATAGCAAAACACATACCGTCTGCGTTCGACCCCTGCGGGGTCGTATAGATGAGATTATGCTATTAGCTATAAACATACGACCCGTTGGGTCGAAACAGTCAATTAAGTAATTAATAATAAGGAGTCAGTTACGAGTTACAAGAGGCGCAAAGCGCGAAGGCTCTTGAACTCAAAACTTTAAACCTTTTTTAATTATTAATATTCCTCATTCTTAATATTCTTTCTCGTAACTATTCCAAATATATCAAAGACCTTTTCAGCGTATAGTCAACACCTAATGGTAAATTGTTACAAAAAGTGACAAAAGTAACAGTTTTTAAGTGTACTAGATTTCAAGTGTACTATCATGCTATAACTCTTGTAAACTCGTAACTTGTAACTCTTTACTTATTACTCAAAACTTACAACTCATCTATATATAGATAATTTTGTTTTTAAAAAATAACAGATTTAGGAGCTTTTCACAAAAAAAATGATTTTCTTTCGTTGTATCTCGTAACTCGAATAATAAATAAGCCTTTCCGAACTTCGATAAATTATCTGTCCACTAGATAATTCGGAATTCGCCTCAAGAATCAGGGTTGATCCTTTTTGACAGCAGCATGGATATCCCCACGCCTATAACGGCAAATCCAAGCAGAAGGGAAGGCATATACCACACGATAAAATCAATCTGAGGATGCCAAAAAGCATGTTCTTTGAAAATAACAAACCATGATAGCGGACATACCGCCGATAGGATGGTCGTAACCAGAAGGGCGTCATATTTTATGTCGCTTCGTTTCCTGTTCAGAAAGAAAACGATGACCCCGAAGAATAAGATAATTCCGATAAGCACCGCGTACCAAAACTCGAATCCAAGACTTACAAACCCCCATTCAAAGGCATTCCCCCTCAGGTAATCTTTTATCACATTATTCCAAAGGAAAGAGAGAGAGTCCGAATCGGCAAATCGTTCAGTATCCAGATCCGCGCCGGATAAACCACTTTTGAATGAAGCCCTCCTTATGAAAGCGTTCGATAGATATAGGAACGCCGAATCATAATTTCCCAACAAATATCTGAGTTGGATGATAAGAGCGCCAAATTGTATAATAAGAGCGCCTCCGGCGACAAGACCCGATTTTATCGATAGCTTAATGAAGTCGATTATTTTCCACTTCTCTAAGGGCTGATTAAAAAGTTGGACATTCGTCTCTGAGAATCGAATATTTGAATTAGGTCTCCGATAGGTGTACGAATAAAAAAGCCTTGAAAAACCTTTTTGGTCAGCTCCCTCTACAATAGCATAATAAATGATAGGAATAAATATGGTCAACAAGGCTGTTGATATAAATTCCAATCCTGAGAAGAATAGCTTGACCAACACAGCGGCAAACAGCCATATCAGTATCTTTTTCACCGAAACCGTATCCGGCGAATTGTGCCTTTTCTCAAGAAGTAGCAGCATAACCAAAAATGGAGCGTAAAAATTCCATAATGCCCACCAAAGCCCATTTCCACCGAAGAGTACCAGCCACGAAGATAAGAAGGTGAACAAGAATGTAACCAAGGCTGCTATAAATCCAAAATTCCGGTATCCCCAGCCAATAATCAACATAAAGCAAAGGGACAGAAGGATGCAGTTTATCAGCCTTAAAATCTGATAATTGGTGCTGTTGTCAAACGGAAGCGCCTTTTGTATGGCATACCAAAATAAAGCATTACCGCCCGAATGACTTACATATACACAATAGTCTTCAGGTGTTTTCTCTTCTCCGGTATAATATTTGATTTGTTCAAACCTGAACTGCGATATAATATGATCTCTTATCAGTAAATCATTTATCTGATCCCCTCTAAGGATACTATCGGCAACCAACGCCTTATCATAATTTACTCCCGTGAAACCTGAAGCGGCAAAAGTTCCGTCTTTCTGCGCCTTTGCCATTTTGCCAACGACCAAAGCCTCTTCGAAAGTCTCGTGTTCTTTATATCTATTTTCGGGTATTATTTGAAATACATTCGTGAAGAAACTAAGAAAAAGTATAGAAAAGCAGACTATATAGAATATCGACTCTTTCTTTTTAAGTTCGTTTAAAATATTCTTCATGTGAAACTAAATTCTAAAAATATCTTTAAAAAAGTATTTGACTTTCCACCGGAAAGTATATAGTTGTCTGTATTTGTAACGGTGTTTATAGTGGAAAACCGATTCATAATATAGTTCACGTTTTGCCCAAATCGGATAATTTTCCAGTAAGTTCCAGTCATAATCCGCATCAAACGGGCAAGTCTCATTTATTGAAAATTCTGCTATTTTATATTTTTTCGCAAGCATGGAATATATGCTTTGATCATGTCTATTTTCAACAAATTCCTTTAAATTCGGGGAACGGGAAGGCGCGTCCGTCGCAAGACTATAATCATCCAAATAAGCTTGATACCAGTCTTTTACGAATTGTATTGCAACCGGGCTTTTCTTAAAAAAGATGACACCTGATTCAAACTGTGTAGTATGTGTATAATACGGGTCGTTTCTAACGCCGAAATAATCAAAAACATCTCCTTTAGTCCATTCATTATCGCAACGTATCATTTCGGGCATATTGTTCGTAGAAACGACTTGCCCTCTGACGCCCATAATACCTGAGGCTGACTGTTCGACCATATCATAGTATTCCAGCATCCTTTTTCTTCCTTTGGGATTGAAAAAGCATCCTAAGTCGGCATATAAAAGTATATCACCGTCATCCATGCGTTCCAGTGTTTTTAATATCAGGTAAGCTTTCCAACACCAATAGCCAAACCCCCGTGAATAAGGAATAAGATAACGACCCCATTTCTTTTTGAAATCGTCATCCAGATCATTTTCATTATATAAACATATTTCATCGAAAACATTTAAGCTTTCAGCAGCTTTTCTATATCGTTCTGCTCCTTTGAACATTGGATAATTACCGAATGAACATAATATTTTTTTCATATAGATTGTAATCTATGTAGTTGTTTTTAAGTGATAGCAAGTATTTAATACAACATTACTTAGAACTAACTGTCAGTTGCTGTTATGCCTGCTAAAATAATAAATAGGTCTGTGACCCTAAAATCTATCTTTAAACCAATACTTTATCTTCCAAATCCTACGGTAAAGCTTTCTCAATCTGAAACGATGCTTGTAATGGTACTTACTTGGATAGTATTTGTCCCTGCGCGCCTGTATAGGGTAGCTTTCGAGAAGCGTCCAATCCCGCTGGAATATTTCATTTGTCGAGATTTCCGCTATGCCATATTTTTTACCTAATATCGAATAAATACTCTGGTCATGTCTGTTTTCTCTAAAACCCGGCAAGTTCGGCACACGGGATGGAGAATCTGTGGCAAGGCTGTAGTCGTCCAGATAGGCTTGATACCAGTCCTTTACAAACCGCATTACAACCGGACTTTTCTTGAAGAAGATGATTGTGGATTCAAACTGAGGCGTATGTGTATATGATTTGTCGTCATACACATTATAATATGCGAAAACATCGCCCTTTGTCCATTCATATTCATAATAGAGCGTCTCGGGCATTCCATTGTAACTTACTTCCCGGCTTTTCACGCCTAAAATCCCTGTCGGCGTCTTTTCCACCATGTCGTAGTATTCCAATAAGCGTTCCCTTCCATTTGGATTGAAATAACAACCTATGTCGGAATACAAGAGGACATCACCTTCATTCATACCTTCTAATATATTGAGTATGAAATAAGGTTTCCAACACCAGTAACCGAATCCTCTGGAGTAGGGAATAAGGTATCGTCCCCATCTTTTGTAAAAATCGGCATCCAAATCTTTTTCGCAGACTGTATGTATATCATCGAAAATATTCATACTTTCAGCCATTTTCCGAAAACGGGGAAACCCTTCCGTCAGATAATAGCTACCAAAGGTGCATACTATTTTTCTCATTGAATATCTATACTTTCACATTCGATACAAAAATAGGGTATTTATTTGATAAATACCCTATTCTTATCGTAACGATGTTTTGTTAAATTATACTATCCG
>JAISKQ010000293.1 GCA_031260865.1 Prevotella sp. | reverse complement strand
TGAAATTTTCACTCCAAGTTCAAAATCTATCAAATCATATTTTTTAGCCAAATCCCAGTGAGGCAACGCGTCGGCTCCCAAGTCGGGAATATTTCCGCCCATTCTTTCAACGACATTGTCTTCAGGCGTTTTTCCTTCGGGAACAGTGTCGGATGGGAGATTCGGTATAAGGACAAGCAAGTCCTGCAAATCTTGTTCGGCTTGACGCAACGCATCTTCAAGAAGTTTATTTTCAACTTTCAGTTCTGCTACTTTACTCTTTACTGCTTCGGCTTCCGTTTTTTTGCTTTCCTTCATCAATTGCCCTATATGTTTCGACAGGCTGTTTGATTCCGCCAAACCGGCGTCAAGGGTTGTTTGCGTTTTTTTTCTGGATTGGTCTATTTCCAGTACTTTCGCTATAATATCTTTTCCATCGAAGTGTTTCTTAGCCAGTTTTTTTATCACTTCGTCCGGATTCTCATTAATCGTTTTCAGCGTTAACATGTTTCTGTTTTTTTATTTGAACCACAAAGTTATAAATATTTTAAGAAAAAGGTATTCAATTCCTTTGAGTAAATGTATCAATTGACAGTAAAACCTTTTATCCGCGTTATTCAGAAGTTTTTCAGGTTCGCCATATTCCACAAATTGAGATAAGCGGCTTTTGTTATATCAACCACTTTATCATAATTTATTCTGTCCGCGTGATCCGTAAGTTTATGATAGTCGGGATGCAAGTCTGTATTATAGAATATTACAGGAACACCTTTTTGTTGGAACGGCATGTGATCACTTCCTCCCGGCACTTTATCCATGGATCGAAATTCAGGAGCTAAGTTCAGCCCGTATTTTTCAATATCATCTTTCAGCCACTCGCCAAATTCAGGTCTTTCGGGAGAAAAATAGCTTACCACATGCGTCGCGTCCGACTCACTTTTATTTCGTCCGATCATATCACAGTTGATATACCCTTTTATCACAGGCGCGGACATCAAAGGAAACACAGGCACACTATTGTAATAATCCTTTACAAAAAACGAAGAGCCTAACAAACCCATCTCCTCACCGTCCCATAAGGCAAAAATGACAGTACGGAGAGGCTGTTCCCCGGATTCTTTAAATGCTTTTGCTATCTGTAAAACAGCGGATACTCCCGAAGCGTTATCATCCGCGCCATTGTAAATACTGTCGTTCGGACTGTTCTTCTTTATTCCCAAATGATCGTAATGCGCGCCGATAATGACTACTTCATCAGCATGTCTACCCCTTATGCAACCTAATACATTACGCATCTTAACCGATTTACGGTATTCATATTCAAAGGACTGGAAATATGTATCAAACCAAGAAACAATTCCGGCTTCCTGAAATATATTCTTCAGATATTCCGAAGCCATCAATCCTCCCGCCGCGCCGGCTTTACGTCCTTCGAGGCTATCGCTTGCCAAAATTCCGATATATTTCTCCGCGTCAGGCTTGTTAATCGAGTATAATCCTTTTTCTAAGGCTGATTGAGAATAGATAGAAACCGGTAATATCAATATGATTATAAAAAATAACGTCCTCATGCTAATATGTTTTTATGTTTGCCAGATTCCAGAGGTTAAAATACGCAGCTTTTGTTATATCGACAAGTTTATCCCAATTTATTTTATCGGTATGATCGCCGGGCTGATGATAATCGGGATGCCCGTCGGTATGATACCAAATCAGCGGAATATCCCTTTTTGCAAAAGAAGCGTTATCACTGCCGCCGATAGGTTTATCCCATGCCCTGTAATCCGGTTCCAGATCTAAACCATAGGTTTTAATATCGTCTTTCAACCAGTCGCCAAAAGCGGGATGGGATTCCGTATAGAAATAAACCACATGTTTCGGCTTGGACTCATCGTTGTTCCGACCAATCATATCAAAATTCAAATAGCCTTTTATCGAAGAAGCCAAAGGACTGTTCAGCATGAAATATTCAGACCCCAATAATCCTATTTCTTCTCCATCCCAAAAAGCGAATATAATGGAACGTTCCGGCATATCACCTCCGACATGAAAAGCTTTTGCTATCTGCAACGCGGCGGAAACTCCCGACGCGTTATCGTCAGCGCCATTGTATATTTTATCGCCTACCAAGTATTCGTCCATGCCTACATGGTCGTAATGCGCCCCGATAACTACATATTCATCTTTATTTTTCCCTTCGATATAGCCCAACACGTTACGCATCTCTAATTTACGATACGCCGGCTGTCGCTTATATTCAGCCACTGAATCAGGATGTACCGAGAAGCGTCCTCTCTTTTGCCTCTCGCGGCTATACGCTTCAAAATTCTGAAAGTAAGAATCTTTATCCAACGGCTTTATTCCTAAATTCTGCAAAATGGATTTGATGTATTCTCCGGCGACACGTCCGCCATGCCTGCCTGCTTCCCTTCCTTCGAGCGCGTCGCTTGCCAAAAAGCCGATATAAGCTTCCGCGCTCTCTTTATTTATGGTTTGCATACCTTTTTCTTTTGACGTCTGTGAAAACAACGTCATCGACATAAATAATAATAAAAGAGGTAATACTATTTTTTTAATAATCATAATCAATGTAATCCTAAAAACATGTTAGCCATAATAATACACAACACAATCAATGTTATCGCCACATACATATAATCTTTTTCGATCAGGAAACCAATGACTGAGAACGCC
>JAISKQ010000213.1 GCA_031260865.1 Prevotella sp. | reverse complement strand
TTTTTAGGCTCTTTTTGTCTAATTTATCCTTTCACTCAGCTCAAATAGCCCGCTATTATCGCTTCGCGGAAGAACAAATTATCCTAAAAATAGCTCTAAAAATTTGAACGAATAAAATTCAAAACAGTTTCTTAGTTTGTTTGTTTTCAGTCTCTTATTTCGTTGTTTTTTCCAGTTCGATCGTTTTGATTATATTTTCTCCGATTCCGATACGATAGCCTTGCGCCGAATAGAGGATGCCTCCATTGGTAGATAGGTACACCGTTAGAGGGAAGTTATTGGAAAATTCGATTTGCAAAGCCCCGGCAACGGTATTCAGTAGCGTACGGTTATTGTCTGTCATCCATAACGATTGTTTAGGCAATCCTTTAAAAACCGACGCGTCAAAGGCGTTGCTCATTTTGTCGTCAGGGATAGCAAACAGGATACCGCCATCCCATTCTTCAATATCCTGTCGCACGGCAGGCAGGTCTTGCAGAATATGCTTGGTTGGTTCCTTATCCGGATCGGCAAAGCATATCATAAGTCCTTTGCCATTGGTAAGCTCTTTTACTGACTTTTTACTGCCATCCTGCAAGGTAACCACTGTGTTTGGATCGACAATGCCCTGTACTTGGACACGTCCTTCAACTTTAGGCAGGCTGATTTCAAACGATTTAGCATCTTTCTCTTTCACTTCAAAGTAGCGCGTGTTTATCGTTACCGAGCCATCATTCCCTCTGCTTCCTGTCATCAAACGGTAATAACCCGCGTCAACAGACACTTTTGCCGGAAGATCGGTAATGCTGTTTTCATAATCGAGAGTCACAAAGTCGCCGTTCTCGTAGCGCGCTATTGTGAAATGGGTATAATAGCCCGGCTTCACAATGTTATCTTTCGCGTTGGTGAACAGGATTGTCGCTTTAGGCTTTTCTGCCGATTGCTCATCAAAGAACACATCTGTCCATGCGCTGTTCCCTGTCTTCAGATATAGAGGACGTCTTGTAGCCTGATCTATCTGGGCGGGAATATCCATCGACCGGCATAATGCCACAAATAAGATGTCCCTTGAGCCTTTATCCGATACCTTAAGCTCATACGCCCCTCGCGGAGAAACAGGGCAGTTGTAATAGTTCTGATTCTCGTCAATCGTTATGGTCTCGCGGACGAATTTTATAAGCTCGTTTATATCGCTTCTTGACTTGGTAACAAAGTCTTCGGATAATTCCCTCTTAAAGAAGCTGCGCCACGGGCGTATAAGTTCCGATGCGATTCGTGGTGAATAGATATTCAGAATAAAAGGGTTGTTGTCTGCTATTTGATTGATAAATAGACTATCGCCGGCGTTCAGATGATCGAATAGATAAGCGGCAGGCGTATCTCGTAAATCTTTGTCTTTGAGCGATGACAAGAATATGTTTAGATAAGGGTTCTCTTTCTTCGCTTTCATGAAGGATGCTATTTCTTCCCAATTCCCTTGCGATTTGGAAAGGAAGCCCCATGTCTTATCAGGGTTGAGCTTATTTTCCTCCGCGAATTTACGCGCGTCCGCTTCATTGATAAATGTGCTCATATAAGCATTTCGGATTGAGTCTTCATAAGCTAAGCGTTTGGCGTTTCCGGCTATCTTTTCCGGCGCGAGCTCTTTTATGGATTGTTCGGCAGGCGCTTCAATGATAATAGTCTCATCAAGGTCTTTTCCCGGTTTATTGTTTAGGGTAATGATCACTTCATCAGTATTTGGCGTAGATTTGGCATAGCCATACAATTCTCCTTTGTTCGCCCATACAAATAAGTCGCCCATACCCGAAAGAATGGATGCTTTACCATCGTCTTTGGTTGTACCGGTAGCTATCGGATAAAATTCGGCATAGTTATACACCTTAAACTTCACCGTCGCCCCATCCACCGGTTTGCCGGCCTCGTCCACCACTTTTACCTTTACGTCTCTGGTCGTTGTGTAGTTCCCCAGTAGGTTAATGACTGAATACAGATCGGTTTGCACATTCTTTTCTTCCGGCCCGTTGTACAATCCGAATACATTGGTATGTACCATCATCGCGCGCTTCACCGGCGCGGAAAACCATGCCACATCTAATTCCGGCTCCGGTTCGCAAGCTCCTATATAACGCCATTGCCCATCGACCCACGCTTCGACCCATGCGTGATTGTCGTCGGTATGCGCCCAACGCGGGGTGTAGCACTGGCGCGCGGGTATGCCTACGGCTCGGAGCGCTGCTGTTGTAAAAGTAGATTCTTCTCCGCAGCGTCCCCATGACGTTTTAGCCAGAGCTAAAGGGGCTGATGTGCGACCGTCAGTTCCTCTGTAGGTTACTTTTTCGTGACACCAATGGTTCACTTCCAATACGGCTTCTTCCATCGTTAATCCTTTGACGCGGTCTTTCAATTCATCGAAAAACACTTGGCGGGCTGTATCCAGGTTCTCGTTGTTTACCCTATATACTAAAACAAAGTGCCGGAAAACATCTTCCGGAATTTTCTTTCCCCAATCAAAGTAATCACGGGCTTTAAACGCCGCGTCCACCTGACCAAGGAAAAACTCGCCGTCATAATCAGCCAAGTCGGATAATGGCATGTAAGCGTATAAGAATTCAAGCGCTTCGCGTTGTTCTATGGTTAAATCTTGCTTGTCGAACACAGAAAACAGTTGCAGGCTGCGTCCTGCCGCCAATTCCGTACGTTTCAGGAACTGTTCGTGTACTTGTCCTCTGTACTGTTCATCTCTCAAGAAATGCTTATCCGTCAATCCACAAGCATTTGAGATAAAACCTAAAGTGGTCATTAATACAGTGTAGAATATAATTCTTCTCATTTTCAGATTATTTAAGGTTGAATAAGTTATAACGTTTCCTTGATTACTCCCAATTAGGATCGTAACTGGAAGACCGCCCGCGTTGTTCGTATTTCAAGTCTTGAAGCAAGGATGAACTGGCGCGCAGCGATACATAATAAGTTTTATATTGTCCTACCGGATTGAAGCTGGCGGAAATAGACCAACAATGCAGGTTGCGGGTAAGGTTGCAGCTCATATAGGCTATTTTCCCCGCGTCGAAATCATAACTGGCATTAAAATTGAAGTTCCAGTTTCGGGTAGGCTGAATATTCCCGTTCAAGCTAAGCGCTTTGGTCAATCTACCTTTGTATTCGGCATAACCATTCTTGTCGGGTTCGGTATATCGGCTCGTATTATAATTGTAATTCATGGAAAAGCTAATACCCAGATTCCATTGGATTTTGTTTTTCACATAGCCGTCTTCATCATATTCATTGTCGTCTTTCTTCTCTTCAAGCAGGCTTTTTCGTTCACCTTCACCTATTTGCTCTGAGGAGTCTCCTGTCGGTTTGTTTTTGTCTGCATCTTTATTACTGCCATCTCCGCCGCCGAACCATTTACTGAACGTGTCCTGGTTGATAGAAGGAGAGATGGAATAGCCGGTGCTTCGTAATCGTCCGAAGCCTTTTCCATTCATTATGCGCAATTCATCTATCCGCTGTAAACCGGTAATCTCACCTCTACTGTTCTCTATCACTTTGTACAGGTATGGGTCGAACGCGGCGTTTAGGTTTATAACAAACGACTTACTTAATTTAAGACGGAGTCCCATATTTATATCGCTCCACTTAAATTCTTTCGCCATCATATTATGGCTGAAGTTAATACCTAAGTTGTCTATTAAACTGATTTTCTTAATGGAGTCATTGGAATCCCTATATTTCATTTCCACATTGTTATCGAAACTGAAACTAACCATTCCTTGAGAGCCTTGGGGAGCTGTACCGAACATACCTTGCCTGTATGGCGAATATTTGTGCTCTACCCAATTCCCCTGCGCGTCATAAAAGTAATAGCTATTATAGAACCCAAAATGGGAGTCACTAAAATCGGGAGCATAACTTAGGCTGATATTCGGGGTGAAAACATGTCGTATCTGGGGGGCAAATTTCTTTAAGAATATAGGTTTGTACGTCCCATATAGTTTTGTTTGAAATCCAAGGGCGAAGTTGAAGTCATATACCCGGTTGAATGAATAAGTGGTATCCACTACTTCATGTCTGCGGGTCATACTATTCCAGCGTTCTTCTATCTTGCTTGTGTACCAACGTTCGGTATAATTAATAGAAGGCGTTATATTCAAATAGTTTAAAGCGCTGAACGTCGCGGATATAGGGATGGTATGCTTCATCGCATTCTTCCAGTCTTTTTGCAGGTTGGATTTGAGCAACAGATTTTCCTTTGTATCAATGCTGTTTCTTAAGTCACCGGTATAACTCAACTGTATCTTTTCGTACCATCGTTCCGCTCCGGCGGCTTCCTTCCTTTTGAATGGAGCTATGCGGCTCATTGTAACGGTTATGTTCGGTAATGTTAGTGAGATACTTGAATCTTGGGTACGTTGGGCGACATTCATCGAGGCGGATAAACTCCATTGTGAATTTGGTATCTTTTGAGTTATATTCACACTCGAACTTTTGGTATTGCTTGTCCCGGCAGGCGTAAAATGGCTATTCAGATTGTTGCGGTCGTAAGAACTGGTCGAAAACTGCACACTTGCCGACAATGTCCTGAACATATTGGCTTTCGGGTCTTGCGTATGCGTCCAGTTTAATCTCAAATCTTTAGCAAGGCTGTAATCAATGCCTTTTTCGCCCAGCTTTGTCACCATATAACCCGCGTCGAACGAGCCTGAAAATTTATATCGTTTACGGTATGAGGAACGAGCGTTAAGCCCCCACGAACCTTTAGTGTATATTTCACCTGTTAATGCCAAGTCAACATTATCGTTGATAGCAAAGTAATATCCTCCGTCCCTCAGGTTGAAACCCCTTTCCAGTTCATCGCCATAGGAGGGCATGATCACCCCCGACGAATATTTGTCGGAGAACGGGAAGAAGCCGAAAGGAAGCCCGAGCGGGAGGGGTAAGCCTTCTATCACAAGATAGGCTGGTCCTGTCACCACATTCTTTTTAGGCTTAACCTTTCCTTTAGTTAATGCTAACCAAAAGTGTGGATGTTCGTGGTCGTCGCAGGTCGTATATTTGCCATCCAACATAAAGAAAGAGTCATCCGCATTCTTTTTTGCCTGACTGGCTATTATATAGCCTTCCCCTTGGGTGGTAACTACATTGGTAATATAACCTTTCTTTGTTTTGTAGTTATATTTCATTGTTTTGGATTCGTAATCGGTTCCTCGATCAGTGAAAACAGGATGACCGAATTCTTTGCCGACGGAATCAAGTCCGTAAGTCGCATACACAAGACTGCTGTCCATGTTCATCCATATCTTCTCGCTTTTAATAGATATGTCTGTGTATTTTACATCGCTTTGTCCATATAGGTAGCCCCAATTTCCCGCGGTAAGTACGATGGAGTCATTTGCTGTGTAATCCACAATGGCGTCCAGCATGGGCTTCTTTTTCTTTGTCGTGTCGGCAGGCAATGAGTCCCTACGCGCCTGTATGGAATCATCCTGTGCCCTGCGCGCCGGATTCCTGCTTGAACGGATGCGATTGGACACAGAGTCGGGGGGTATAGAGTCATCTATACGATCTGTATGTATCGTTCGGTATTCTGTACGAGAGAGTTGTGCACCCCAAAAAGGCACAGAAAACAATAT
>JAISKQ010000189.1 GCA_031260865.1 Prevotella sp. | reverse complement strand
GGGAGTCTTATACTTTTCGCTCAAAAACTTATTTTCCATGTTGGTTGTTTTGTATATCTCTCCATCGTACAGCCTCATCCGAAAATAATCGTCGATAGTCTTATTCATGACATTATTCTTGTCGGAGGTCATAATGGGCATACGCGCGGCATAAGGACGAACATTTTCGTAAGGAATCCAAAACTGAGGTTGTCTTAATCCTTGTGAAGCGGCAGCTCCAAAATCCATCCCATCAATAAATTCCTGACGGAACAGCACCGGACAGATAGCAACGGTTTTCACGCCGATGACAGAGTTTGACTGGTCGAAGTACCATGCTTCTTTGATGTAATACCCCAAAGCCTCATTGCCGGGGATGCTAAACTCATCGTATGTGAAGACATTCCCGTTTTTCTGATAGGGTATCTCTAACCTGTCCAGCACATCGCCAAAATTCACTTTTAGTTTATCGATGAATAAGTCCGTTCCGTTATTCCAGTCATAGGCGGTCAAACTGCCGTTTCCCATCAACTTGAATATCATGGTATAGAAGTTCATCTGATTGCCTATCGGCTGCACCGGATAAAACAGCGCGGCGTTCTTTCCCTCTGTCAGGTCAAGAAAACGATATACCTCGCGTACCCATGTCGCGTTGGACAAATCCTGCGTCTGTGTATCATTCATCATTTCGGCGCGGACTGACAACTGAGGTACTTTAGTCCCGCTATCCGAAGTTGTACCTTGCTGTTGCTGTTGTTTTTTCGCCAGCCTTTCACGGAGAGACTCCTGCTGGTTCTGCGCGTAAGTCAAAGATGCCAAGCACAGGCAACAAACGGATAAGGCTGTTATTTGAAATATCTTTTTCATCTTTTTATCACTTCTTTGATTTTGCAAAACCGATCTGAGACCTCACGCATCTGAATCCTATATATGAACGAGGTTGATTCTGAAACTCGCCTTCTCTCATATCTCCTCTGATATTTCTGCCTATATCTTTCCACGACCCGCCTTTCACTACTTTTTTCTTGATAGCGTACGGGTCTTCTTTTGCCGCGTTGTATCTATATTGCGGATTCATATCATTCATTTGGGCGACACCCGATTCGGTATAGGCTGTGGATGTCCATTCCGACACATTACCGGCCAAATCATAAATACCGAAGCGATTGGGCACATAAGATGCCACACGCGCAGGAATCAGGTTTCCATCTTTGGTGTAATTTCCTTCTCCCGGTTTAAAGTTTGCCATAAAACATGACTTTTCATCCATTGTACCTTCTTTATCCCAAGGATATTTATTCTCTGTCTTGCCGTTACGCGCGGCAAATTCCCATTCCCCTTCTGTCGGTAAACGGAAATTTTCGATAGAGCGTCCATTACGCGGTTGCCCCATGCGGTAAAATGTAGTCCGCCAATCGCAAAACGCGGTAGCCTGCTCCCATGTAACACCTACCACCGGATAGTCATTATAGCCGGTATGCGAGAAGTACATACGCATATACGGCTCATTATAAGCGTTATTGAAATCGTTTATCCAAACAGTGGTATCGGGATATATATTAATAATCTTGGTATGCACAAAATCGAAAAGGGAGCTTAACGGACGGACAATCGTTTCGTTTACCGGAAGCCCGTCATCATTGATGTAGGCGGTATCTTTTGAAATCATCACCACCTGATTGGGATCAACCGTAATATCCGTATTCAGTATCCGCTCTTGAGGTATCAGCCTGTTACGGCGTTTCGCGGCTTCCGTATAGTCAAACCATTCGTATTTGAAGTTCATCTGCCGGGCGTCGAGTCCGCGCACCCCTGTTATAGGGTGTAGAAAAGTCACGCTGTTTACCGCGCGTTCTTCTCCTTCAAGAAGCCTTCTGGGGATCGGTTTTTTCCAGTCGAGACGCGGTTGCACCGGATCGCCGTATTTGTCTTGTGTTATCTTGAAAGTCGCGTCTCCGCCAAAAGCGGGGTCGGCAAGGCGTTCGCGGATAATGGAATCGCGTACCCAATATACAAACTGCCGGTACTTGGAATTGGTGACCTCGGTTTCATCCATCCAAAAATTATCAACCGACACTCCTTTCGGATTCGCCTCTATATCCCACAGCGAATCGCTTTCGGCAGGTCCCATTTCTATCGAACCTCTGGAAACCAATACCATGCCATAAGGGGAGGGTTCTGCCCATGACGATCCTTTCTCGCCTGTCACTTCGCCTCCAATGCTCGTTCCCACCGATCTTCCGCAAGAGGTAAACAATGCAAGTGAAGCTATTATCGCAAAAAACAAATGTTTCATATCTACTGTCAATGCCCTGATTCCGTCAGCGGCTTTTAGGATTATTTATTTTATTTGTATGTTTGTAAACCTGTATCTATCCTATCATCATAATATTCGGATACTCTTTCCTGAATGCCGTTCTTTTTTCTTTTCGACAGGCATACTGTAACGTATAAACAACTCATGGCTTCCATTACTAACCTTCGATATCGCCGATGTCGAAAGGTCGTATGAATAGCCCGCGTCGATACTCTTTATTCTTACACCCAACAAAAATACAAAACCATCGTCTTTTCTCCAAGATATTCCGCCATTGAACATCTTATTATATTCAATTTTTGCCGTGACGTCAACTTGATAAGTCACCGCGTCGGATTTAAAGAGCACAGACGGCTGCAATTCTATTAACGGATTATTTAGCTTTATATTGTATCCCCCCACCGCGTAATATATACGCGCGACATAGGATGAATGTTCTTCGTCAATGTCAAAACGAGGTTCTAAAAGATGTGTCGCCGATACTCCGATATAATAATTGGGCGTTATCCACGAAATACCCAAACCTGTATCGAACTTCTTATCTCCGGCTACGGCAGGCAATTCAACGTCTTCTTTTTGGTCGTCCGGAATTTTAATACCCGACGCGTCAAAATTGATATTCATCAATCCGGCTTGTAAACCGATATTCAGATACCTGTCCTTTCTTAATTTAAGCTTATAAGTATATTGAGCCATCATAGCCGTGTTGGAAAACAAACCTAACTTATCATTTACCACAAGCGCTCCTACTCCATGTTCTTTTCCCAAAAAGTTTACAGGCATATTCAGGGAAATCAGGGATGTAACAGGCGCGTTCTCAATACCGACCCATTGGCGACGATGCAGCAAAGAAGCTTCTATGGCATTATTTTCGCCAATAAAGGATGGGTTGTAAAAGTTCTTCATCCTCCAATACTGACTGATCTGAGTATCCCATTGAGCATACACGGCGCTTGTTCCGAAAACAAAAAATAAAGTATATAATATTATATAGTTAAGCTTCATTCATAAAGACAGTGATAATGAGTGCAAAGTAAGTACAATTTATTTTAAATAACGGTCAAATGCGCTGTAAATTGTCTATTTAGAGAGATTTTACACTTTTATTCAGCGGTTATACAGCCGTTAGC
>JAISKQ010000163.1 GCA_031260865.1 Prevotella sp. | reverse complement strand
CCCTCAACTTTTTACGGTGATCCGAAAAGGAAGCCCCTTATAATACCGTTCACATCAAAAAAAAGACGCGACCAACATAGCCGCGTCTCATCTTTATCTCAAGTATTAAGAGTCTGTTTAAATTTTATTCTTGGGCATAATGGAATATATACTGAAATTGAGAAGGGTCGGTACTCCAATTTCCTATTGTTTCTATTTTTTCCTCAGTACCGTTCAATTTGCTATAACGGAACTTTATTGGGACTAATATGCTTTTTTGACCTTTAAAATCAAAATTGCTATTATTCTTAAAATAACTCTTTATGTAAGACAGGTCTCCTACACTCACTACATTTGTGCTTGTTTCCGCACCGTCGCCATAACTTGTCCTTTTGAAACGGACATCTATAATAATTTTATTTTCACCTATTTCTTCCACCTGTCCGTTCACTTCTTCTTTCTGGTTATTGGGATCATAATAGAATTCCATGTAAGGATCATCTTTATCTCTTAAAGAGGCTTTCGCTCCAAAAATCCATCTGTCGCCGAAGAAACTTTGATAATTTTCGATAAGCAATCCATAGTCATAATACAACACGCTAAGACCGGTAGGCACATAATCGTTTTCCACCGATGGAGCAGTAGGATATCCCGTTGTCTGGTTCAACTTTACAGCTTTCGCGCCAAGATCTTCCGCTACATAATATCCGGATGTATTAGACGTGTTTGAAATCTTATATCCTAATATATAACATTGATTAGGTATCAAAGTCGCTATTTGCGGAGAAGTTATATACATAGGGTTACCTTGTCCGGTAACTGCCGCTACCGGAATGCCGGTAGATCCGACCGATGTGATAAACGCATAGTCCATTGGCATCTCTAATTGAGTATTGGTTTCTCCTAAACACGAAGAGAATAAAAAAGCAATAGAGAATGCGGCACAAATTAATTTAAGTATTGATGTTTTCATGTTTTTTTACATTTAGTTTTATTTCTTTTTAAAAATCAAATTTTAGTCCCATATTCAGGTCAAACTGAATTTTTTGGTCTGAATATATAGTGTGGTACTTATTTCCGGCATCAAAATAATAAGCGCCGCCTATTGTTCCGTAAAGATACAATTTTTTATAGATAGGATACGCAACTCCTATGGCCGCATTTGCGGAAAATTGCGGATTTGGTTGTTTTATAGACTCTCTGATGTAATAAGGTTCGCTATAGTACACAATGTTAGCCAAAGCCGCGTCTCCAATATTATTACTTTTTTCAGAGAAGTCCATATTACTTTCATACTTCCCATTTATATCCTTTTGTACCATACCCCCTATCGACAGATAGAACTTCGTCTTACCCAATTCGATGAATGTATAATTCAACGTTAAAGGAATTCCCAAATAGTGGAAATATTGATTTTCCGATATTTCAAATGCACTATTTGATGATAATTCGGAAGATAAATAAGTATAAACCACTCCTGTTTCCAACGACAAGTTCGATGTGATTCCTTTTGAGACTCTCACTCCCACAGAAACCGGTATTCGATGTTGTAGTTCAGATTTTTTATTTTCCTTCTTCAGCGCCACATCAAACGTCTCACTTCGTTGATATTTCGAGAATAGCAACTTGCTGCCATTTCCACTCTCATTATATGCCAATAAGCTCGAATTAGCGGAAGCGCTGAGGGAGAAACCGTTTGACCGTGATTCTTTTTTAGGCACCTGCAATCTCTCGGTAGTGTTATCAGTCGCCAATAACGGCTCGTCTTTCTTCACAAGAGGCTTTATCTCTTCTTTTTTAGGTTCTTCCTTTTGTACAGGTATCTTTACAGGTTGTTCTTTCTGTTCAGTAACCTTTACAGGTTCTTCCTTAATCTCTTTTGCATGAGCAATCGCAAGTTTTGCAATCGCAGGTTCTATTATGGTTTCAGGGATTGGGTTGATAGCAATTGTATCAACAGTCTTGCCGGGTTCTTCATTTACAGTTATACCCGGCTCATCTGTAATATTTCCCGAGTTTGGTATAAACAAAACGCCCGCGACAATTGCCGCCGCGACTCCGACTATTATCAGCGTCGTTTTTATCAAAGAATTTTTGACGGATGACAAGTTAGAGGATGACGAAGATGGTTCGGCAGGTGCAGGCTGCTGAGACAAAAGCTGATCTAACCCGCCCCATACGGACGCAGGTACCTCCGGTTCAAAGTCTTTCAACTTTGAGGAGAATAGATCTTTTATTATGTCTTTGTCTTCCGCCATCTTTACATTTGCTTTTTTACGTATTGTTTTATTTTTTCTTGCAATATTTGCCTGGCTCTGACATATTGTGAACGGGAAGTACCTTCATTTATGCCGAGCATATCAGCGATTTCTTTATGAGAATAATTTTCTATCACGTATAAATTAAAAACCGTAGAATAACCTTTCGGCAATTCTTGTATCATCTTCAGTAACTCTGTTTCGGATATTTTATATAATTGATCATCTTCTGTCGATTCATCTATGACATCAGGCAGATTCTGAATATCCTCAGAAGATTGAATTATATGTTTTTTTTTTCTTAAGTTTTCTAAAGCCATATTTATAAAAATGCGTTTCAACCAACCCTCAAACGAACCTTTCTCCTGAAAAGAGTTAATGTTCGCAAAGACTTTGATGAATCCGTCCTGCAATAAATCCTGCGCGGCGTCAGAATCGGAACTATAGCGTAAGCAAATGCCATACATCTTACGTGAGTAAGCTTCGTAAAGCACTTTTTGAGCTTCCCGCTTTTGTTCCTTGCAGCCTGCTATTATTTGCAGTTCATTCATATTGGCTAAGCTTCATTTTAGAGATGCATTCCTTGCAGAAATGTTGCATGAATAAGTGATAAATTTACATTATATCACTCTTTTTTTTTAAATTAAAACAGTTCTTTTATAATTATTCAGGTTTCTGGGTAAAAAGAATCATCTTCACCTGTAAGTTGTTTCCCATATCAATAACATCCACTACATCTTGCAGACTCAAAGATTTATCCGCTTGTAGCAGAACATTCATCTCCACATTCGGATTTTTTGATTTCTCTTCTTT
>JAISKQ010000018.1 GCA_031260865.1 Prevotella sp. | reverse complement strand
ATATAATACCCAAATGCAGAAAAACCGTACAACGTCATTGCGAGGGCTTGCCCGAAGCAATCCAAACAGTTGATATGGATTGCTTCGTCGTTCCTCCTCGCAATGACGAAGACGAAATTATTTGACTTGGCATTATAACCGACATTCATTTTATTTTTTCTTCCAAATGATATATCCCAATACGATAATCGGCAAAAGCAGAAGTCCAAGATACAGCGCGTTCTCCGCCAGTTTATCGGAAGGAATGTATATAACGGTGATAATCAGTCCTACAACAGCTCCGCCCAAATGCGCGTCGTGCCCTATGTTCCCCACGTTCTTCAACATGCCGTATATGGAAAAGGCAAGATAGCCGATACCGTATATCCATCCGGGTATATTGACAGGAATGAAGAAAAAACCAAGCGACATCTCAGGATAAATGGCGATTGCCGCGAACAGGATACCCACAACGCCGCCCGATGCGCCTATCGCGCTGTAATAGTATTCTTTGCGGTGAATAAAGAGGGAAAGCAACCCGCCTCCCACAATGGAGAAGAAATAGATGGCAAGATACAGCCATATTCCGAATTTATATATAACAACGGGGGAAAAGAAATACAGCGTCATCATATTGAAGAAGAGGTGCGTATAGTCGCCATGCAACGTGGCGGACGTAAGCAGCCTGTCCCATTGCTTGGATTTGCCGAGAATAGCTCCCACGTTAAACTTGTAGCGGTCAAAAAATTCCATATCGCTAAAGCCCTTGATACTGGTAAGTACGGTAAGGGCGATAAGGACAATCGGTAAAATATCTTCTATCCGGAAATTCATATAAAAAACGATTTTTAATTACGAGTTACTTTGCCCTGCGGGCGGTTACGAGTTAATGCCCCGATTGTTTAATACGCCGATTAATGCTTTTCCGCTTTGCGTTATCGACTCATCAACTCATCGGTTTTACGGCTTAGAGTCGACAAAGGTATAAAAAAGAGGATACGCGACGGATGTTTTCCCATTATATTTCTTTGTCCGCCTGCTTTAAGATTGCGGGCTATTTGAGCTGAGTGAAAGAATAAATTAGACAAAAAGAGCCTAAATATGGACGAAAAGAAGAGGTGTAATAATATATTTTGGTAAAATTTAAACAGGCTCTAAATATTTTCATGTAAATTTGAGCCGATTAATCATTTTTAGAATGACCGGAATATGAAGTCTTTATTTATCTATTTATTTTTCTCTGTATGTTGCTTACCTGCAATCTTTTCTCAAACATTAGCCGAAGCTAAAGACTTATACCTGCAAGGCAAATACAAAGAAGCGTCGCCTGTATTCGAAACCGAACTGAAGGCTAAACCCGAAGACGCAAGCCTGAATATGTGGTATGGCGCGTGCTTGTTCGAGACGGGGGGCGATCAGGCAAAGGCGGAAGAATGTTTGTTGAAAGCTTCTAAAAAGCGCGTGCAGGACTCTTTCTTCTACTTAGGTCAATTGTATGCCCTTCAGTACAGGTTCAACGAATCGGCGGACGCTTTCACTAAATACGAGGCGATGCTGAAGAAGAAAGACGATGGAGCGAAGGCTAAACTGGAAGAAAAACGCAAAACCATGTCCCGCTTGCGCCGCGTGGTATCCAATACCGAAGATGTGCAAATCATAGACAGCCTGATTATCGACAAATCAAAGTTTCTTTCGGCTTATAAGCTAAGCTTGAGTTCGGGACGCCTCGACTACTTTGATAACGCTTTCATTTCGGACAAAACGATAGACGCTACCGTTTACACCAACGAGAAAGGCATGAAGATGTATTATGCCAAACCGGATAAGAATAATGTACTGGGATTGTACGCAAAGGAAAAACTGCTGCATGAATTTGGCGATGAAAAGAAATTGTCGCCCCAAAACTTCGGTTTGTCGGGCGATTTGAACTATCCGTTTGTGATGACTGACGGGGTAACGATATACTTCGCGGCGAAAGACGAAGAATCATTGGGCGGATACGACCTGTTTGTTTCGCGCTACAATATGAACAACGATACTTACCTTGCTCCCGAACGCCTTAATATGCCGTTCAATTCGCGTGGCAACGACTATATGATGGCTGTGGACGAAGAGAAAGGCGTGGGCTGGTTCGCGACGGACAGAAACATGCCCGAAGGAAAAGTTTGCGTCTATACCTTTATACCGAACAAAACCGTGAAGATTATAGACAGCGGGGACGAAGCTTATGTAGCAAACAGGGCGCGCGTAACGTCCATCAAAAGTTCGTGGGAGACGGGCAAAAATTATTCCGACCTTATCGCGTCAGCCCGCAAAGAACCGGTCGTTAAGGCGGTAGTAGCCCATGATTTTGAATTTGTCATCAACGACGACAAGACCTATTACAAAATGTCGGACTTCATGGACAGGACGGCGGGCGAAACATTCAGCAAAGCGAGGCAAGCGAAAGCCGAATATAAAGACTTATCCGACCTGTTAGAGAAACGCCGCGGGGAATACGCCGCAGCCGCAGCGGACGAGAAACGCCGTATGTCATCCGATATTTTCGACATGGAAAAACGGCAGGAACAGCTTCAAGCTGAGATACCGTTGTTAGAAACGCAAGCGAGAAATCTGGAAATACAAGCCCGGTAAGCCTCTCTGTAGAGCGTAGGCGGAGCGCCTACGCCAAACGGACTCCGTCATTCGATGGTTAATGTCTTATCTTTCGGATACTTCACTTTATATTTCAGCTCCATTTCTTTTTTGTCGCCGGGTTTTAGCTCCATCCGCCATTTCACTTCGCCTGTCGCCGCATTCAACGCGCCTCCCGACAGCGTTTCTGTTTCCACCTCTATTTCGGCTGTGGTAGAAACTGGAACTTGGTCAAGAACGACAAAGTTGACCGCCTGTTTCTTGTTGTTCCTCACCGTAGTCTTCCACACACGAGTATCTTCTTTCTTACTGCCGAAGAATTTCTTTGTGTTATAATCCTTCCCTTTTTCCCTGTTTATCAAAATACTCTTGTCCCGCCCTAAAGATATATTCAAGGTGTCGGACACATAACGGGTTTCGAGTATCGTTTTGCCTATATATGTGTTTTCAAAGAAAATATTGGCTTCCCCGTCCAGCAGGTTGTATTTTTCCCAGTCGGTGATATTCGCCAACAGGAAAGCATCCTTGCTGATTTTAGGGATGGCGAAATATTCATAATCGGCAGGCAGTTCATAACGATCTACCTCTACCACCGTATTTTTGTTATCCGACTTTACGGTATAAGGTATTTTTATATCAAATTCCACCGCTGTTTGGTTTTCTATTTGCGCGGTAGGCATCGCGATATCGTTTCGTTCGAAAGCTAGGGGAGCGGAAACCGAAGCCAGACCTCTCATTTTCACCGCGGAGGTCGCGCCCTCGAGACTTGCTTCCTTCCGCTGTGTTCCATAACCAACGGTAACGACTTCCGCCAGGTTTTGGGTTTCTTCAACCATCCGTACATTCATATAAGAACGCGATATTGGCAAGGTTTGATCTTTATAGCCTATATAAGAAAACGTTATGGAATTCCCATTTCGAGGGATCGCCAGGGAGAAACGTCCGTCAAGATCCGTAACCGTACCTATCGTAGTACCTTTGACAGTAACAGAAACGCCTATCAAAGGTTCGTTTGTTCCCGCCTCCACAACAGTTCCGGTGATTTGATTATTGTCTATTTGCGTGTCGTAACGCGGCGCGGATGTATGATAGTTCAAATAATAGGTCTTAAGTTGAGGAGCGACATTCCCCAGATTGGGGTCTGCCGACGATATTTTAAGTTTTACATTCAGCCAGTCTTCTTGGGTGTTTTGGTGAACGTTCGCTTTGTATATCAATTGGATAGGCTTCTCTATGTTTATCGCGCGTATATCATAAGTCGGATACCAGCCCGCGTTCCGCACATAATAAGTCAGTTCCGCGTTTATCCGCGTCGCTTTTTTACATTCAACCTCAACAACCACTTCGCCGATGGATTTCGCTTTTTTATTTACATCTCCTTCTTGACCTTGCTCTTTATAGATGGCGTCCCTTTGATATTCAAGCGCTCCTATAGTTTTAGCAAGTTCTATATCCTTGAGCTTTAACGCGGAGATACGTTCTCTGTAATAGTTTGCCGTTTCGCGCAAGGAGACCAAGCCCACGCCAGTATTCGCTCCTCCTATTTTCTTATTTTCATTCAAAAAACTCAATTCTTCTTTTACGACGTCCCTATTCATTTTTTCTATCGCTATCTTATCCAAAAGGGCTTCCAGTTGTTTATCCAAGTCTTTGGATTTAATCACTTGTTTCATTGTGTCAAGATAATTCATCTGGTGGTTTACCGATGTGACCATTACTTCGCCATCCATTTTCACCTGCACACTTTTAGGGTCGATATAGGGCGAAAG
>JAISKQ010000181.1 GCA_031260865.1 Prevotella sp. | reverse complement strand
TCTTCGGGGTTTTGCAGGTATTTCAGGCATAAACCGTATATAAGCGGAATATACCGTTCGTAAAGCTCTTGGAAATACTCCGCTTCACCGGTCTCTTTTAATAGCGACAAAAGCTCTTCATCGCCATACTCCTTTTTCTTATGTAAACTAAAGAAATGCAATATAAAAGAATTTTACACAAAACTACAAGAATTTGATTAAACTTCAAATTAAAATACAGCAATAAACCATTTTGTCATAAATCCGGTTGTATGTTGGAATATTGTAATAAAAAATTGTCAAGGTTGTCTTTTTTACGTATTTTTGTAATTGAAAATAATAACGAGTTTTTAAATTTTTTAATGAACATCAAATATGAAAGAAAAAATTGGATCGAACGCAGGTATTATTTGGACTTATCTTGATGCAGAAGGAAGCAAATCATTGAAAGAAATCAAGAAAGCATGCAAATTGACAGAAAAAGATATGTACGCCGCTCTGGGTTGGCTGGCTCGAGAAGGTAAGATTGTTTTTAACGAACAGACAGACGACATACAGGTCGTTTTACTGTAAGAAAAACAAAAGACTTATAAAAGAGGGGTATTTATCATTGAAATAAGTACCTCTTTTCGTTTTTTTTTAAGATTAAGTGTGTTTTGAAAAATAAAGGGTGTTAATAATTTTGTTAATTCGTTGATATTATTTATTTTTGTATAGTATTCTATCTGTTTTATGACTAAAAATGATGAAAAGCTTCTGGTCGAATTTGAAACAAGAATGAGACAGTTGATGTATCTCTGTGATATGCTTAAAGATGAGAATGAACAGATGAGGCGGCAACTGGGGCAGAAGGACGATGCTGTCGCGGCTTTATCATCAGAAGTAAAAGAGTTGAAAACAAAATATGATAATTTGAAATTTGCGAAATCATTTTCTTCGGACAATAGCGAAGAAAGAGAACAGGCAAAGAAACGATTGTCGAAGTTAGTGCGAGATGTAGATAAATGTATCACCATGCTGAAAGCTTAAGAGGGAGTAACATTATGGATGAACATCTTATTATTAATCTACGAGTAGCCGATACGAGATATCCTTTGCGTATTAAACGTGAAGATGAAGAGATGTACCGTAAAGCTGCAAATGAAATAGATCGTAAATTAGTACAATATAAAAATTATTTTACGGGAGATTCTTCTCATCCGTTACAGAATGCCGACTATATGGCAATGACAGCGATACAGGCTGTTTCGGAGAAAGTCGGTCATCAGTTACGGGCTGAGGAATTTGAATCCAGAATCAAGAAATTGACCGAAGAACTGGATAATTATTTGAAAGATCAGGTAAAGTAAAATTATAATTGAAAAGGAATCTAAAGCGCTAATTTCAAGTGTGTGAAGGAACATCACACTTGAGTTGGCGCTTTTTAGTTTATTAATATTAGTTTTTATAAAGAAAAATAGAATATGGATATATTATTTTATGTAATAGCCTTTCTTGTCGGAGCTGTTTTGACATGGGTGGCTTTGAATTCCATAGCGAATTCGAGGCTTAAACGCCAAGTTAAAGAAGCGGAGTTAGAGGCTGAGGTAATCAAGAAGAATAAATTGCTGGAAGTAAAAGAGCAGGCTCTGCAAATGAAGTCTGAATTTGAAAAGCAAGCAAATAGTCGTAATTCAAAACTTCAAGCTGCCGAAAGCAAAATTAAGCAGCGTGAATTGGGATTAAATCAAAAACAAGAAGAACTTCAACGTAAAAAGAATGAAGTAGATGTTATCAAGACTAATTTGGATACACAACTTGAAGTTGTGGAAAAGAAAAAGTCGGATTTAGATAAACTTCATAAGCAGGAAGTGGAAAGACTGGAAGCCTTGTCGGGCTTATCGGCCGAAGAAGTGAAAGAAAAGCTTGTGGAAGCATTGAAAGACGAAGCTCAAACTCATGCGCAGTCTTATATCAATGACATAATGGAAGAGGCTAAAATGACGGCTAACAAAGAAGCTAAAAAGATCGTTATTCAGTCTATCCAACGTGTTGCGACAGAAACGGCTATTGAGAATGCGATAACCGTATTCCACATAGAGTCTGATGAGATAAAGGGACGTATTATAGGTCGTGAAGGTCGTAATATACGCGCTTTGGAGGCTGCTACCGGCATTGAAATTGTAGTGGATGATACACCGGAAGCGATTGTCTTGTCCGGATTTGATCCGGTAAGACGTGAAGTTGCCCGTTTGGCGTTGCATCAGTTGGTCGCGGATGGACGTATTCACCCTGCCCGTATCGAAGAAGTGGTCGTTAAGGTGAAAAAGCAAATAGAGGAAGAAATCATAGAAACAGGTAAACGTACTACTATTGATTTGGGAATACATGGTTTGCATCCTGAACTGATACGTCTTGTGGGTAAAATGAAATACCGCTCTTCGTATGGTCAAAATCTGTTGCAACATGCTCGCGAATCCGCGAACCTATGTGCTATTATGGCTGCTGAATTAGGACTGAATGTAAAGAAAGCCAAAAGAGCAGGGCTGTTGCATGATATAGGTAAAGTGCCTGATGATGAACCGGAATTGCCTCATGCTTTACTTGGTATGAAATTAGCGGAAAAATATAAAGAAAAACCCGATGTCTGTAATGCCATCGGAGCGCATCACGACGAGGTAGAGATGACCAGCCTGTTAGCTCCTATAGTACAGGTTTGTGATGCTATTTCGGGAGCACGTCCGGGAGCGCGACGCGAAATTGTAGAAGCATATATCAAGCGTTTGAACGACTTGGAACAGTTGGCGTTATCATATCCGGGTGTATTAAAGACTTATGCGATTCAGGCAGGACGCGAACTGAGGGTTATAGTCGGCGCGGATAAGATAGATGATGTGGAAACTGAAAAATTGTCGGCTGATATAGCTAAAAAGATTCAGGATGAAATGACATATCCCGGTCAGGTAAAGATTACGGTTATCCGTGAAACACGTGCTGTAAGTTACGCTAAATAATATATTTGCGATAAGATACGAACAAAAAAGGCTGTCTCATAAATTGGGACAGCCTTTTTCTTTTTAGGGTAATGGGTTAATTATAAAGGTATAACTAATTTTTGTCCCGGATAAATAAGGTTCGGATCTTTTATTTGATCTTTATTTGCTTCAAATATTTTTTGCCAAGTTATACCCGGATAGTTTTTTGCAATTTTACTAAGGCTATCGCCTGATTTAACTACATAAACTTCTTCCCCTCCGGAAACAACATCTATCTTTAAGACAAGGTCGCCGGAACGCATGTCAGGATCTATTTCATTATATAAATCCCAAATTTGGTCTTTTACCGGAGCTGTGGCGGCTCCCGTAACATAAAGAACGCTATCTTGTTCTACTACTGTCAAATTTTCCACATTGGATGCCTGTGCGTATTGCACTAATTTGGCATATTTATCATTTAAACTCATTTATTTCAATTTTAGATGATTAAGAACTTTTTTAGGTTGAGCTTTATTGGCTATTTCCATGATTTTTTTCAAATCGGCTCTTTTCGCGTCTCCTGTTAATGTTACCACTCCACTGTCAACAGCAAGTTTCACATCTTTAAATCCTGCGGCAGTTAAAGCGGTAGTGATAGTCGTTGAAAGAATTTCATCAGGGTTAATAACAACAGGCAGTTTTACTTCGATGTTGTTTGTGATAGATTTGATGCCCTTTACAGCTTTTACCACAATTTCAGCAGCAGTTTTGGCTTCATCGGAATCAACTGTGCCGGCTAAGGTAACAACGCCATTCTTTACAGTTCCGGTTACAGAAGATTGTGCTGCGGCAAGCACGGTCTCCACTTGTTTCTGCAATTTTTCATCACTTGGTTTACAAGAATAAAAAATTGTGCCGGATAATAAAATACACGTAAGAATAAAAATTAATTTTTTCATTTTCTTGTTTATTTAATTAAGGTTCTACAATATGAAAGTTTGCTATTTATCAGTAAAATTTGTAAATAAGGAATATAATTAAATATGAGTATTAAAAACTATAAATATATGTTTACGCTTTATAGCCGATAAAAGTATGGAAAAAGAATGAAATAATCATAAAAGGATTTCAATATTTTTATCTGAAAATAAAGACTATCTGAAAACAAAAGTTTAGGATAGCAAAAAAATGATAATGTCGTGTAAAATTGGTGGTAAAGCCCATGAAATTTTTTATATATCAAAAAAAATGACGAAATTTGCATGCCTTGGAATTGGGAATTTTAAACTATTATATAAATCAAATAAAACAAATGAAAAAAAGTGCATTACAAATTGCAAGAGCTGCTTACAAACCAAAGATGCCTAAAGCTTTGTATGGTTCTGTCAAAATTGAAGAAGGAGCGGCTACTCAGTCTGTTGCAGATCAAGAGGAGGTGAAAAAACTATTTCCCAATACTTACGGGATGCCTACTCTTAAATTTATAGAAACATTAGAAAGAGTAAATTTTCCTGCTATTAATGTCGGCGTTATCCTTTCAGGAGGACAAGCTCCCGGCGGACACAATGTTATCGCGGGTCTTTTTGATGGTATTAAAAATCAGAATGTAAGTAGTCGCCTTTTTGGTTTCCTTATGGGACCCGGCGGTTTGATTGATCATGATTACAAAGAACTTACAGCTGATATTATCGATGAATATCGTAATACGGGAGGTTTTGATATTATAGGTTCGGGTCGTACCAAATTGGAAACAAAAGAGCAATTTGATAAAGGGCTTGAAATATTGAGGAAATTAGATATTAAGGCCTTGGTTATTATCGGTGGCGATGACTCTAATACAAATGCTTGTGTATTGGCGGAATATTATGAGTCAATTAATGCGGGTGTACAAGTGATCGGTTGCCCTAAGACAATCGATGGCGACCTAAAGAATGAGATGATAGAAACATCATTCGGCTTCGACACAGCGTGTAAAGTATATGCCGAGGTTATTGGGAACATACAGCGCGACTGTAATTCCGCTCGCAAATATTGGCATTTCATAAAATTGATGGGTCGTTCGGCTTCTCATATTGCTTTGGAATGCGCGTTGCAGGTGCAGCCTAATATATGTATAATATCGGAAGAAGTGGAAGCGAAGAAACTTTCTTTAGATGATATAGTGACAGATATAGCTAATGTTGTCGCTAAACGTGCTGAAAAAGGCAATAACTTTGGAACAGTCCTTATTCCTGAAGGGCTTATCGAATTTATTCCCGCGATGAAGAACCTCATTGCCGAATTGAATGATTTCTTGGCTCATCATCAACGTGAGTTCAATGCCGTTCCAAAAGATGATCAATTAGCATATATTCAAAAAAATCTATCAACCAAAAACGCGACAATATACGCAAGCCTTCCTTCCGGTGTGGCTCGCCAACTAACTCTTGACCGCGACCCGCATGGGAACGTGCAGGTTTCACTGATTGAAACAGAAAAACTATTAGCGGAAATGGTTGGTAACAAGTTAGCGGAAATGAAAGTTAGCGGAAAATATAAAGGTAAATTCGCGGCGCAGGAACATTTCTTCGGATACGAAGGACGTTGCGCGACACCATCTAATTATGATTCGGACTATTGTTATTCGTTGGGATATACCGCCGCTGCTCTTATCGCTGCCGGAAAAACAGGTTATATGTCATCTGTCCGCAATACGACAGCGCCTGCCAGTGAATGGATTGCCGGTGGAGTACCTGTGACAATGATGATGAATATGGAACGTCGTCATGGCGAGATGAAACCCGTTATTCAAAAAGCGTTGGTACAGCTTGATGGCGCGCCATTCAAATACCTTATGGCAAACCGCGAAGCTTGGGCTATAGGTACAGAGTTTGTTTATCCGGGACCTATTCAGTTTTTCGGACCAACGGAAGTATGCGATCAACCTACAAATACATTAAGATTGGAACAAGGAAGATAACCTTCTAATCAATTTACTGTACGGTGAAATAAAATAAGCGGAATAATCATCATTATTCCGCTTATTTTTTTTCATCATTTTTGCAATTTTTCATACTTTTTTCTTTTCTTTGTCAAACGTTCCAAGAATAATATTCGAACGGGGATACACGCAATAATAGAAATGATGAGATATTTATACATAACGTTAGGCTTAATAACATTGAGCCTCGGGCTATTAGGAATAGTGACGCCGGGACTTCCGACGACTCCTTTCATCCTTCTCACTGCTTTTTTATTTGCTAAAGGTTCGCCTAAACTTCATCAAAAACTATTGGATAATAGATTGACAGGTCGTTATATCCGCCGGGTCAATGACGGTTTTAGTATCAAGGGAATGGCTATATCCATTGGCATCATGTGGTGTATGATCTGTTTTACTGTTTTTGTCATGTTTAGGAATAATGAAACAATGCGGTTTGTTATGTTCGGATTAGGGATGATAGGTACTGTGGCGCAGATAATTGTATTACGAAAGAAGAAGAAAAGAGAAAGGATTATGTTGCGTATCGAAAATGAAATACAGGAGGAAGATATGGATAAATTGAAAGCCTCCTGAAATAGATAAAAAATGAATATAATAATAAATGTTATAATTATGCTGTAAAAAATAGATGTATATTTTGTTATCTTATGATAATTCATTTCCTTTGTGGAAGGACTGTTATATATTAATTATAATACCTACGTTAATACCGAAATAAATCAACATAAAATGGAAAACAATAATAACGAGCAAAATAATCAAATACAAATTGAGTTACCGGAAGACATAGCTCAAGGAACATATTCCAACTTAGTTATCATAGCCCACTCTTCATCCGAGTTTGTACTCGACTTCGTTCGTATTTTGCCGGGTATGCCCAAAGCTAAAGTACAATCCCGCATTGTGCTTACACCTGAACATGCCAAACGTTTATTGTACGCGTTGAATGAAAATATCAACAGATATGAATCTCAGAACGGATCTATCAGGGTTGATGACAATCCGGTGGGATTTTTACCTCCGGTAAATGGTTCGATGGGAGAAGCTTAAGGTAGCGGATCTCTTCTAACTTGTAACAGTCCGAAGGGCGTAAATACGTAATTTAAATTTTGTATTATTCAACATATAAAAAAAAATAGAATGAAAATTGGAATTCCTAAAGAGCTAAAAGCTTTTGAAAATCGTGTTGCAGTGACACCGGCAGGTGTACATGAGTTAGTTGTTTGTGGACATGAAGTATATGTTCAGGCGGGAGCAGGAACCGGTAGCGGTTTTTCCGACGCTGATTACACAAACACAGGGGCTAAAATATTATCGACCATAGAAGAAACCTATGCTGTCGCTGATATGATCGTTAAGGTAAAAGAACCTATTCAGCAGGAGTATAGCCTTATTCGGGAAAATCAAATAATTTTTACTTATTTTCACTTTGCTTCCAGCATGGAGCTGACAGAAGCAATGATTAAAAGTAAAGCTATTTGTATAGCATACGAAACGGTGCAATTACCTGACCGTTCATTGCCGTTGCTTGTGCCGATGAGTGAAGTTGCCGGACGTATGGCGATACAAGAAGGCGCGCGTTTCCTTGAAAAACCGCATTTGGGCAAAGGTGTTTTGTTAGGCGGCGTACCGGGGGTTAAACCGGCGCATGTAGTAGTAATCGGCGGTGGTATCGTGGGCGCTCAATCGGCGAGAATAGCTGCCGGTATGGGAGCCAGAGTGACTATCTTGGATAAGAGTTTGCCTCGTCTCCGCTATCTTAACGATATAATGCCTGCCAATATAACCACAAGGTATTCCGATACCCATACAGTGATAGAATTGTGTAAGGATGCGGATCTTATTGTTGGAGCTGTATTGATTGCCGGGGACAAAGCTCCGCAGGTAGTTACCAGGGAAATGCTGAAATACATGCAACCCGGAACCGTAATGGTGGATGTGGCGATAGACCAAGGCGGTTGTTTTGAAACATCCCGACCAACCACCCACCTTGATCCTGTATTTGTGATAGACGATGTTGTTCACTATTGTGTGGCTAATATTCCGGGCGCTGTGCCGATGACCTCTACGCTGGCATTGACCAACGCGACGCTTCCTTATGCTTTAAGCCTTGCTAATAAGGGCTGGGAAGCCGCGTGCCGCGATCATAAAGATTTGCGTAGCGGGTTGAATATCGTTAAAGGGGATATTGTATTCAAAGCTGTGGCAAATACATTCGGAATGGAATATAAAGAATATCAATTTTAGATAACGTCAATATGGAGGAAAAGACCCTTAAATTCAATTTTTTTACCATGTTTAGGGATGGATTCAAAAACATGACTTTAGGCAAAACGCTTTGGGTTATCGTGATTATTAAGTTAATCATCATGTTTCTTATCCTGAGACCTTTTTTCTTTCCTAATTACCTCGGCTCAAAATTTGATGACAATAAAAGTAAAGCCGACTATGTTAGCAAAGAATTGGTAAATGCTTCCGCGATAGTTGAAGAAGAATCGGATTAAAATCCTCACATGTATTTATAAATATAACTCTCATGTATTTACTAATATAAAATTTTTTATTTATGGAACTACTAAATGCATCGTTAATCGACTGGTCAAGAGCCCAGTTTGCAATGACAGCAATGTATCACTGGTTGTTTGTTCCCTTGACCTTAGGATTGGGGATCATCATGGCGATCATGGAGACAATGTATGTCCGTACAGGTGATGAGCAGTGGAAAAAAACTGCGAAATTTTGGATGAATATTTTTGGTATCAATTTTGCGATCGGAATTGCCACCGGACTTATTCTCGAATTTCAATTTGGAACCAACTGGTCAAATTATAGCTGGTTTGTGGGTGATATATTCGGAGCGCCTTTGGCTATAGAAGCAACTGTTGCTTTCTTTATGGAAGCTACGTTTATCTCTCTTATGTTCTTTGGATGGAAACGTGTTGGCAAAAAAATGCACTTGGCTTCCACATGGTTGACAATTGCCGGCGCTACTATTTCCGCGCTTTGGATTTTGGTTGCGAATGCCTGGATGCAACATCCGGTGGGTATGGATTTTAATCCCGAAACAACCCGTAACGAAATGATGAATTTCTGGTCTGTAGCATTATCTCCTGTCGCTATTAATAAGTTTTTCCATACCGTTCTTGCCGGTTGGGTATTAGGAGCAGTATTTGTGGCAGGTGTAGCTGCATGGTATATGCTTAAGAAACGAAATACCGAATTTGCTAAACAAAGTATTAAAGTGGCTTCTGTTTTCGGACTTGTGGCTTCGCTACTTATATTATGGACAGGACACGGTTCTGCTCAACAGGTAGCAGACAAGCAACCGATGAAGTTGGCTGTGATGGAAGGTTTGTATAACGGTGGAGAGGGAGTCGGATTGGTTGCTTTTGCCATACCAAACCCTGCGAAAGAATCATATAAAGATAATACCGATCCGTATTTGTTGAATATATCTATTCCTAAAGGGTTGTCATGGCTGAGTTTCGGCAATTTGGACGCTTATGTGCCGGGTATAAAAGATATAATTGATGGCGGCTATAAAGAACCGAATGATTCTATTGCTTTATCTTTTGCGGAAAAACAATCGAGAGGAAAAATAGCGATACAGGCTTTGGCTAATTACCAAAAAGCGAAAGAAGACGGAAACGAAACAGCTGCTACGGAGTATAAAACAACATTAAAAGCTAATTATGCTTATTTTGGTTACGGATATTTGAGTACACCGGAACAACTGATACCAAATATTCCGATGGTGTATTGGTCTTTCCATATTATGGTTTATCTTGGAGGTTATTTCATCTTGTTGTTTGTCGTTTTAGCATTTCTTGTATATCGTAAAAAAGATATTTCAACAAAGAAATGGTTGCTTTGGGCGTGTGTATGGACTATTCCATTGACATACATCGCCGGACAAGCCGGATGGGTGCTCGCCGAAGTTGGACGTCAGCCATGGGCAATTCAGGATGTATTGCCGCTTCAGGCTGCTATATCGGCTTTGTCGGCTCAATCTGTTATGATTACATTCTTCTTGTTCCTTATTCTGTTTACCGCGTTGCTTATTGCTGAAATTCGCATTATGCTGAACCAGATTAAGAAAGGTCCGGAGGAATCTAAGTAACACATGATTTTATAACTAAAAAAAGATATAACTATGGATTATTCATTTTTACAACATTATTGGTGGTTCCTTATATGCCTTATCGGAGGAATTTTCGCGTTCCTTTTATTTGTGCAGGGTGGACAATCAATGCTTTTCTCTTTGGCTAAAGATGAAAAGGAACGTATGCTTTTGGTTAATGCCTTGGGACGTAAATGGGAATATACATTTACGACTCTTGTCACTTTTGGTGGAGCCTTATTTGCTTCTTTCCCATTGTTCTATTCCACCAGTTTCGGTGGAGCATATTGGGTATGGATGGCTATTCTGTTCTGTTTTGTATTGCAAGCCGTGTCTTATGAATATCAGTCAAGACCGGGAAACCTGTTAGGACGTAATACATACAGATGGTTCTTGTTCGCAAACGGATTGTTGGGTACATTCCTTGTAGGCGCGGCGTTGGCCACATTCTTTACAGGTTCTGATTTTACAGTCGACAAAGGCAATATGGCAGATGTGATAAACCCTGTTATCAGCCGTTGGGGAACCGAATGGCATGGATTGGAAGCATTAGCCGATCCTCGTAACTGGCTTCTTGGATTCACCGTATTCTTCCTTGCCCGGACGCTTGCTTGTTTGTTCTTTATCAATCGTCTTGAAGATGAAACATTGGTAAAACGTTCGCGTATGTTCTTGCTATATAATTGCATACCGTTTGTAGTGTTTTTCTTGGCATTTGTTATTTGGATTTGCCTGTCTCAAGGATTTGCCGTAAACCCTGATGTAAAACCGGTTCCGGAAGTCTATCTGCAACAATATAAATATTTCTTCAATCTGATAGAAATGCCGATTGTTGGAATTGTGTTTGTCGTTGGAGTATTGCTTGTGCTATTCGGTATCGGCAAAACGTTATTGAGCAAATCTTTTAGCAAAGGTATTTGGTTTACAGGTGTTGGAACAGTACTTACCGTATGTATGCTGTTGTTGATCACAGGTTATAATAATACCGCGTATTATCCGTCAAGTACAGATTTGCAAAGTTCATTGACTCTTAAAAATTCATCATCCAGCGAATTTACATTGACAGTGATGAGCATCGTGTCTCTCCTTATACCTTTTGTGTTAGCATATATTGTTTACGCGTGGGGTGTAATGGAACAGAAACGTTTCAATTCAAAGGATTTGAAAGACGATGGTCATGTGTATTAAATAGAAAACTAAAAAAGGATTGCCTTTCGGGGCAATCCTATAAATAAAAAAAGAAGACTGTTTTAAAACAGTCTTCTTTTTTTTTGAGCCTCTTGACGGATTCGAACCGCCGACCCCGAGATTACAAATCACGCGCTCTGGCCAACTGAGCTAAAGAGGCAGGCGGGTAAGCTTACTATATCGCGTCGCTACAACCGACGGCCCTTGCTGCGATCAAACCCTGGGGGATTAGTCGGGAGCTGACCGTATAGGACTTACCCGCGACAAAAGTAGATAAATTTTTCTTATTAACAAAATGTGTATTCGATTTTTTCCTTTGATTTCCTTTTACTACATTTGTATGAAAGTCTATTGTGCAAAAAAGAAGTTATCTATCAAAGACTTAATGTCCGATGATTTTTTTGAAAAAATTTAATAAAATAAAAAAAATATGACAGTAGTAGATCGTTTTCTGAAGTATGTGAAATTTGACACCGAATCGAATACAGAAACAGGAACAACACCGAGTACTCCGGGACAAATGGTTTTAGCCCGCGAGTTGGAAAAAGAATTGTATGAAATGGGATTGGAAGATATTTCATTGGATGATAAAGGTTATATCATGGCAACCTTGCCCGCCAATACAGATAAGAAAAATCCGACCATTGGTTTTGTCGCTCACATGGATACCAGTCCCGACCTTACGGGTAAGGATGTGAATCCGCGGATTGTAAAGAACTATGACGGTAAAGATATTGTATTGAGTCAAGAACTGAATGTTATTCTTTCCCCTGTCGATTTTCCTGAAATGTCGGACTACAAAGGACAGGATTTGATAGTGACTGATGGTAAGACATTGTTGGGGGCGGATGATAAAGCGGGTATCGCTGAAATTTTGACGGCGGTGCAATACCTGAAAGATCACCCTGAAATTAAACATGGAAAAATCCGTATCGGGTTTACGCCTGATGAGGAGATAGGCGCGGGAGCGGATTATTTCGACGTCGAAAAATTCGGCTGCGAATGGGCTTATACATTGGACGGAGGACCTATCGGCGAATTGGAGTATGAAAACTTTAATGCCGCGGGGGTGAAAATCACGATACAGGGACGAAGCGTCCATCCCGGTTATGCGAAAGATAAAATGGTAAACGCCCTGGTGGTGGCGAATAAACTGATTTCCCTTTTGCCGTCGAGCGAAAGGCCGGAACATACAACCGGATACGAAGGCTTTTATCATCTTACCAATGTTTCGGGAACGGTGGATGCCGCGACAGTAGGCTATATCATACGCGACCATGACCGTAACCTGTTTGAACAACGGAAGAAACTGATGAAGGACGCGGTTGATTTCATCAATAAGCTGTACCCCGAAAGCACGACCGTGGAGATAAAGGATCAGTATTACAATATGCGGGAAAAAGTTGAACCTGTAAAGCATGTGGTTGACCTTGCTTTTGAGGCGATGACGGCGGTAGGCGTTACTCCTATTGTAAAACCGATACGGGGAGGAACCGATGGCGCCCGCTTGTCTTTTATGGGTTTGCCTTGTCCTAACATCTTCGCGGGAGGTCATAATTTCCATGGACGTTACGAATTTGTTCCTATCTTGTCGATGGAAAAGGCAGTGGAAGTCGTTGTGAAGATTGTGGAATTAACGGGAAAGAATTAAAAATTAATCATTCTTCTTCATTATTTACTTGTAATTAAATATATCATAAATAAAATATTAAAAATTAGGAAACTATGAAAAAAACTCCATTTACGGACATCCATATTGCATTGGGAGCTAAAATGCACGAATTTGCAGGATATGATATGCCGATTGAATATTCGGGTATAATAGATGAGCATCTAACCGTATGTAAAAGCGTTGGCGTGTTCGATGTATCACACATGGGTGAAATATGGGTAAAAGGGGCGAGGGCGTTGGCTTTTCTTCAGAGGATGCTGAGTAACGATGTCTCAGTACTGGAAATAGGAAAGGCGCAATATTCAAGTATCGTTAACGAACAGGGAGGGATTGTGGATGACATTATTGTCTATCATTACGACCCCGATAAATACATGTTAGTAGTGAACGCTTCGAATGTAGAAAAAGACTGGAACTGGTTTGTCAGTCATAATGAAGAATTTGCCGATCTGGAAAATTCGTCCGATAATATAGCCCAGCTGGCAATACAAGGACCTAAAGCATTGGAAACACTTCAGAAATTGACAAAGGTCGATCTGACAAAGATTCCGTACTATTCGTTTATAATCGGTAATCTGGAAGGTTCGGGACTTGACAATGTAATTATCTCCAACACAGGATACACCGGGGCAGGAGGGTTTGAAATCTACTTCTATCCGCAATACGGCGTTGATATTTGGAATGCTATTTTTGAGGCGGGAAAAGAGTTTGGTATAAAACCTATCGGACTGGGCGCTCGTGATACGTTGCGCTTGGAAATGGGTTTTTGCCTGTACGGTAACGACTTGGATGATACCACTTCGCCTATTGAAGCCGGTTTAGGATGGATTACCAAATTCACAGAAGGGAAAGACTTTACAGCCCGCGCCATTTTGGAAAAACAGAAGAAGGAAGGCGTCAGCCGCAAGCTGTGTGGTTTTCGCATGTTGGAAAAAGGCATACCGCGCCATGGCTATGACATAGTGGATGATAAAGGCGAGAAAATTGGCGTGGTGACCTCGGGCACTATGTCTCCGACTGCTAAAATCGGTGTTGGACTTGGATATGTAAAGCCTGGATATGCCTCTTTGGGTACGCCTGTTTATATCAAGGTAAGGGAAAAAAGTCTGAAAGCGGAGATTGTGAAACCGCCATTCAGAAAGTTGGATTAATATTTGATTTCTAAAAGGATAAAGCAACTGTAAAAGAAAATAATTCCCCGCTAATCGGATGACTGGCGGGGAATTTTAGAATAAATAGCCAAATAAAGGCGCCGTATTGGCGCTATTCGTCAAAGCTGAGAATATCGAGTTCAAACAAACCCTGTATGATGTAAAAAAGAAATAACAAAACCGATGAATAAAGAATTGCAATTTTTGATATACAACACGCCACAGGAAAATGTGAAAGTTGATGTGGTGGTAAAAGATGAAACTATTTGGCTTACGCAAAAGGCAATGGCTTCGCTCTTTGGCGTACAACAGCCCGCTATCGCGAAGCATTTGCAAAATATTTTTGCAAGTGGAGAACTTGTCGAACATTCAGTATATTCCATTTTGGAATATACTGCTACTGACGGAAAGAATTACAGCACCAAATTTTACAACCTTGATGCAATCATTTCTGTTGGTTACCGCGTAAATTCCGCCAAAGCCACGCAATTCAGGATTTGGGCAACCAATACACTCAAAGAGTTTATTACAAAAGGTTTTGTACTTGACGATGAACGGTTGAAGCAAGGCAAAACGGCTTTTGGAGTGGATTATTTTCGAGAATTATTGGAAAGAGTCCGCTCTATTCGTGCAAGCGAACGCCGTATTTGGCAGCAGATTACCGATATTTTTGCTGAGTGTAGCATTGATTATAACCGTAATTCTTCTGTTACCCGCGACTTTTATGCAATGGTGCAAAACAAATTTCACTATGCCATAGCAGGACAAACTGCTGCTGAAATCATTTACACCAAAGCCGACAGAAATAAGGAGAATATGGGATTGACCACTTGGGAAAACTCTCCTGACGGGCGTATTCTCAAATCGGATGTTACAGTGGCGAAAAATTATCTTCAAGGACAAGAAATCAAGCGTTTAGAGCGAACAGTTTCAGGCTATTTCGATTATATAGAGGACTTGATAGAGCGCGAAAACACTTTTTCTATGCAGGAATTTGCTGCAAGTGTGAACGAGTTTTTGGCGTTCAGAAAATATAAAATCCTAACTGACAAGGGCAAAGTATCCAAACAGCAAGCCGATAGCAAAGCAGAGATTGAATATGAAGAATTTAATAAAACGCAAAAAATTGTTTCTGATTTCGACCGTGCAGTCAAAGAATTGAACAATAAAAGCCGAGAATAATATGCAACTTAAAAAATTACCAACAGGATTCTACAGTTGAACATATAAGAAAAAAAGTTCAGAAATAATATGTCTATTTTAATTTTTCATTCTTTAATAGAAAAAAATATCATAGATTTGTAAACTAAATGTAAATTAAATAGAATTTTTGCTTATGGAAAAGCAGCGTAGTTAATACGCGTATTTTAAAATATTAAAAATTGAGCTTTTAGCTCTTATTCTCTCGAAAATCGAAGTCTGGAAAATTTCAAAGTACATGAGGATAAGTCGCGAAGGTTCACGCTCTATGGGCGTGAACTGTTCGTGCTTATTGATGTACAAAGGTTTTCCAGAGCCTGATTTCGACAATAAGCAATCAACGAGCAGTTTCACGCTTTTTTGTTTGCTTATGAGAGTTTAAGAGTTGAGGTGAAACTCTTAAACTAAATATGGCAAATAAACAAAAAATAGGCTTGTTCTCGTTCTTCTCTGGAGCTGGTTTTCTTGATTTAGGTTTTGAAAATACACAGGGATTTAAAGTGTTGTTTGTGAATGAATTTCACAAACCATTCATGGATATATATAAATATGCGAGAGAAAATATGGGTATAAGACCGCCAATATTCGGTTATAATACTGATGATATTTGTGAATTTCTTAAAGAAAATAATAATGACGATATTTCATTATTTATAGATAAGGTGGATCTTTCATCAATGTTAAATAAAGCAAAAACAGATTGCGACCTTGTTGGATTCATTGGTGGTCCGCCCTGTCCGGATTTTTCGGTTGGTGGTTCAAACAAAGGAGAAAAAGGGGA
>JAISKQ010000120.1 GCA_031260865.1 Prevotella sp. | reverse complement strand
ACTAAAGAAGCTTTCGTTAGAAAGCACACCTATATAGGCAGTACGCTCAGCGTACTGTACAAAAATGGTCAACCGCTAACCTCTGCTCTCGTTAGAGAGCAAACCTTTTTTAGAAGGACAAGTTAGCCTGCGATGCAGGCAAGGGATAGAGGATGATGATACTCGTTTACAGTACGCTGAGCGTACTGCCTATACAGATAAGCTCTCTAACGAGAGCGGATTTAGCTTCTATCTATTCGATTGAAACAAGGAGGTATTTGATGTAATGAAAGTAGTTACGAGTTACAAGAAAGAATAGGAATCAAAGAATGGCGCAAAGCGGTGTTACTCGAAAAGTGTTACTTTTGTCACCTTTTTGAGTTATGGGTTTACGAGAGTTCTAGCAAGTTAGTAAACTTGAAATCCAGTACACTTAAAAACTGTTACTTTTGTTACCTTTTGTAATTAGTCATTGGTTTTTCGCTGTTGATTGCTCACTGAAAAGAGGTCTTTGAAATGATAAAATAGTTACAAGTTACAAGTTACAAGAAAAGAATAGCGCGAAGCGGTGTTACCCGAAAACTGTTACTTTTGTTACTTTTTAAGTTTTAAGAGCCTGTTTAAATAATGCCCCGTCGAGGTCTTGTCGTGCGTCAGCCAACGCCGTTAACTTCATGGACGGGGCACCCGCAGGGCGAAAAAGGCGTAAAACGAAAACGTGTTTGAGCTTAACCGCCGATTCGGACAGAACAGCGTTCAGAGCGAGTTTTTTCGTTTAGCCTTTAAGCCCATTGCGGGTCGGCAGATGAAGTGGGCGTTAAAGCGTTTTTGCTTCCTTTTGCGGCTTAGGGCAAAAGGAAGGCAAGCAATCTGTGATTGCGCGCAGGAAAAATAGCCGACAAAAAAGACGAATGTAATTGAGCTAATAAAATTTAAACAGTTTCTAAAAATAGCGCGAAGCGGTGTTACCTGAAAAGTGTTACTTTTGTCACCTTTTTAAGTTTTAAGTTATGAGTAGTAAGTAATAAGAGTATATTAAGAATAAGGAATTAAAAATTAAGGATGAAGAATCGATGTTACCTGCAAAGTGTTACTTTTGTTACTTTTAGAACTCTAATAAACTTGAACTATAATAAACTATTTACTGAAAACTGTTACTTTTGTTACCTTTTTCAAAAATAAACAAAAATAATAAATCAAAAATAACAAACAAATATGGTAAAACATATCGTAATGTGGAAACTGAAAGAAGAAGCCCACGGTAATGACAAAGCGACGAACGCGGCGCTTATAAAAGAAAAATTAGAAGCATTGAGCGGAAAAATAGAAGGTCTGTTGAAAATAGAGGTTGGCATTGATTTTCTGGGCAACGGGAATTTTGATATAGCGCTCTATTCGGAATTATCAAAAAAAGAGGATCTGGATACATACCAAAACCACCCTTTGCATCAGGCGGCGCTCCCATTCATCAGAGAGGCTGTTTCGGACAGGAAGGCTGTAGATTTTGAAGTGTAAGATGCAGGACGATATTATAAGGGACATCCGAAAACGATGCCGAATGGCAATGAACGGCGTAGCTTCTACCGGTATGCGTCGGCGCGGACTGGAATATAAGGTAAACTTCGGCTTATCCATTCAGCAAATAAAAGATTTGTCGAAGCGTTATCAGCCTGATTCCGAATTAGCCGAGTCGCTTTGGAAAGAAGATACGCGGGAATTAAAGATCTTGGCGACGCTTCTATATCCTATGGAGGCTTTTACCAAAGCAAAGGCGGAAGAATGGTGTTACGTGATACCGAATCAGGAAATCAGGGAGCAGCTTTGTAACAATCTGTACCAAAATATCATAGACGCGAATCCGTTGGCGATGGAATGGGCTGATTCATCCGACGCGGAAGTCCGGACAACCGGTTACCTGCTTTTGGCTCGCCTGTTTCTGACAAAAAGGAATAATATTGTAACCTTTGACACGCTAAGGTTTGTATGGGATGATGTGATAGCAGAAAATATTTTTCTTAGAAACGCTTCCTTATTAGCCTTGAAGCATATAGGGCGTCAATCAAAAGAGATAGCCGCCGATATTCTTCAAAAGCTATCCATCTATAAGGACGATAGTGATTTGATTAAGCAAGAAGCTTTTAATAGTTTGGCTTTTGAGTTTGATTATTTTTTTGAAAACGAATAAGATGACATTACTCTTTATTAATTTCTCACTGATACAGTTTGTCGTTATCCTGATTCCGGCTTATATCCTGATAAAACATTTCAGGGGTAGGAAAGAGCCGTTAGCGTTGGTCGTAATGTCCGTCCTTTCCATCCTTTGCTGGCTGCTGATAGGAGTTGTGCTTTACTTGTTGGATATAGATATGCAGTCGACGGCGCTTTTAGTCAATATGTTGATTTTCATGCCGATTATCCTTTCCGTCCTTATCCTTTTGATAAAGCTTGGACTTTTTGTAAAACATAAGTTCCTGAATAAGAATGAGTTATAAGAAATACTCTATAACTCATTCACACTCAACACTTATGACTTAGAGCTTATTACTTAATACTTTAAACTCATTACTCAATACTTATGACTTAATACTTAATACTCAATACTTTAAACTCACTTCCCTATGGCATATCTCAACCCTGCATAGAACTTACGTCCTTGAGTTGGACCCCATACCATTGTGGCGTCGAAATCATTACCAAAAGGGTTTTCAGGGGATACAATCGGGTTCTTTTGCTTAAAGTTGGTTATATTCTCGGCTCCCACATAGATGCTCCATCGGCGGAAGTTCTTGGTAATCTGTGTATTCAATATGGTAAATGAGTCAAAAGTAGTCTTCCATAGCGGGTTTACGGCATCAGGAGTCGGCATCCGTCCCCCCCCGTTGAATTGCGCCGTAAGGTCGAAAGCCCACTTCTTCAGGCGAGTTTCATAAGATGCCGTCACAAGCGCCTTATAATCACTGACAAGCGGCTTCTTCATTAGCTTTCCGCCATAATTAGTCTTAGCGTTTGTCCAGCGATAAGCCCCCAGTATGCTGAACCCTGGGAACAAGGGATATGACGCTTCCACCTGAAAGCTATTGGCATACGACTTTCCCGACAGGTTGTAGAACCTCACCGCGTGAGGGTCGCTATCCACATCGGTTACCACTTGGTTGTCGAAGTCGGTTCTGTACCACTCGCCGGAGATGGTTAGCTCCTCACCCTTGATTGGGAGGTGGAAAGAGACGCTTGTACCATAGTTCCATGCGGATTCTTGCTTCAGATTATCAGCTATCTCTATCTTCCGGCTACCGGCAAGGTAATAGCTGTTCTCCGGCATAACGAAGACCGTCCGATAGCCTTTTCCGGCGGAAGCCCTCAGGTTTAACCATGCTACCGGCATATATTTCAAGTGGAGACGCGGGGTAACAAAGACCTTGTCGTGCAGCGAGCTATAGTCGGTACGCAACCCAGCCAGAGCAATGAACTTATCATCCTTATTGAATGTGTATTGGACATAGCCTCCGGTTGTGGTTTCGTCATCAGGTTGGTGTGTTATAGGTCGGGATAACCGGATGGTCTGATTGTACTTATCCAGGTTCATACTTACCCCGGCGCTTAGCTGATGCTGCTTGCCTAAGCCTGTTTCATACATTAACGAGGCATACAGGTTGTTCTCGTACACATTGTACTTATCAGTGGCATACATGGACTTCTGGTCGTGATACGAGCCTGTGAATATCAGCGCGATATTGCCATTCTGAGCTTCATCCACAATGTATGAGTTCTTGGTGTAGAACTCGCCTCTGTTTGTCTTTACCGAGATCTCATAGGGTTCTTTATTGATGGAGGCAGCGGTCAAAGAATGCATCGTTTGTCCGCTGGCGCGATAATCCTGTAAGAAGCGGATTCCAAATTGCGACGCGTATTTGCCTGACATATAATGCCATCTGTTCATCATGTTGAACTGATGTTTTTTAGGCATATCCAGAAAGCCGTCGCCATTATCATCATGCGCCGCCTGTTCATTGGAATAATGGAGGAACACCCCTGTACTTAGCTTGTCATTCAATATAAAGGCGGCATCAGCATTTCCTTCATAACGTCCGGCATCGCTGGCAAATAGGTTGAGGCTTAGCGGGTCTGCGTCATTAGGCTTCTTGTATTCCACATTCATCTGCCCGGTAATTGATTCATAGCCGTTTTTTACCGAAGCCGCTCCTTTGGATATCTGGATGCTTTCCATCCATGGGCCGGGTATATAGTCTAATCCATATACAGAAGCAGCCCCCTTGAAGTTCGGGTAATTTTCGGTCAGTGTTTGTACATACGTCCCTGCAAGCCCGAGCAATTGTATCTGCTTCGCTCCTGTAACGGCATCGCTAAAAGACACATCTACAGATGGATTCGTTTCAAAGCTTTCCGACAAGTTGCAACATGCGGCGCGAAGCAGTTCCTTCTTGGTTATCTTTTCCGTCTGCAAAAGGCTTGTCCGTGATTTAATCGTACCCGGAGGGGTTCTTTCCACGACTACTTCGCCAAGTTCCGTGCTTTCGCTCAACACGATATTTTGGACTTCCGCAAAATCATGTATATGAACGACTTTGTCTTCAAAACCTACATACGATACGGCGAGCATGTGGTCTTGGTGTGGTGTGCCCTCAATTTCAAAATAGCCTTTTTCATCGGTTATAACCCCAGTCTTTGAGTTTTGCCAATGAACGGACGCCCCTATTAAAGGTTGTTTTTGAGCATCATACACATATCCTTTCAATATATCTTTGCTAAAAGCAATGATGGGGAATAGTAAGAGTATAATAAATGTCTTTATTGTTTTCATTTGATTTCTTATATTTTGTTTATTAATACGATAGCGACCTTATCCCATACCATACCTGATACGCGATAGGCGGAAATGTATTATAAATCAAATAATAAGAACCCTGATAAGGGAAAGATACTCCCGAGGGGGAATGTCCGGCGGTGATTTGAAGGATGAGTAATCATCTGCGCGTTCTATCCTTGCCGATAGAATAGACGCGGCTATAGCGAATGTAGCATCTGAAATCCATACAAACGGAATTGCCACATGGGGTTTGAATGAAGAAGCGTCAATATCAATCGACAGGCGTGTGGCTGTACAATGGTTATCCACTGTATAGGCATCACTTTTACATGTGTCACGCGGGGTTTCCTTGGTAGAGCAACAACTCTCGTCTTCGGTCTCATGATGTTCTTCCGCGCAACAGATATGCTGTTCTGTCATAAAAAGGGTTTGCCCGCTGCAAGATGTGCAGCAGTAATTGACTATTGTTACTCCGGCGCCTGTAAAGAACATTGCGACAGCAGCAATCAGTAATATAACCCTTTGAGCAGACTTTTTCATATCAATAGCAAATGTAATAGAAATAAGTATATGATTATCAAGTTTAAACATTTTTAAATGATTTTGTCTTCGGTCTCAAAATAGCGGGAGCCATAAAGGTCTGCACTATTCCTCGCGATGCCAGATACACGATAAACGCCAGCCACAAAATATTGTTCGCCGACAGCTGATAAAAAGCGAAGTATATAATAAAAAAGGCACATACGGCAATGAGCATGGAGTTTCTCATTTGACGGGAAGCTGTTGCTCCAACAAAGATTCCGTCCCAAAGAAAGGCGGAAAACCCTGCTATGGGAATCAGTAATATCCAGAACTGATAACTCTTGCTCAACGCCAATATGCTTTGTTTATCCGTGATTAATGCCAGTATCTGATCTAACGATAAAGCATAAACCAATGTGAAAAGTATCGCTATACCTACTCCCCAAACAAAGAGACGTCTTACCAATTTCTTTAAAATTGCTTTATTATTCTCTCCTATATATTTGCCTGTCAGGGCTTCTGCCGCATAAGCAAATCCATCCATCATGTATGAGAAGAGTATGAACATCTGCATCAAAAGGGCATTGACAGCCAATATATCTTTACCCGATTTGGCGGACGCGGACATGAAAAACGTAGTCACGGCAATCAGAGCCATTGTACGGATAAAGATGTCGCTATTCACCTTAAAGAAAGGTATATACGAGCGCATGTCTTTCAATATTGACACATTAAGGTATGCCTTTAGCCATCCGTATTTTATATTCCAAATCAATAGGAATAGTATAAATCCCGTGTATTGGGCGCAAGTTGAGGCTAATGCCACTCCTTCTATCTTCATCTTTAATCCATATACGAATACAAAGTTTAAAGCAATATTCACTGTATTCACGGCTATGGCGACAATCATCGGTACTTTAGCGTTCTGCATCCCCACATACCAGCCGTTGAATGTGTACATTCCTAATACGGCGGGCGCTGCCCATACATAGATGTAAAAATAGTCATGAGCATACATCTTTATCGAGGGTTCAGCGTTTAATATATAAAAACCGATAAGCGCGATGAAGTATTGCAGCACGATGATTAGGACGCCGCCCGTCATTGCCACGGCTAACGACCTGAGCAAAGAATTGGTTTGTTCCTTATAGTTTTTCGCGCCAAAAGCTTGGGCGGTAAAGCCGCTGGTGCCCATCCGCAAGAATGAAAAGCTCCAATAAATAAAGTTGAAAAGCATTGTAGCCAAAGCAATAGCGCCTATATAGTCTTCGGAATCAAGATGCCCTACAATAAACATATCCACAATACCTAATAATGGGACTGTGATATTGGATATAATATTGGGTATCGCTAATCTTAAAATACTTCTATTCATTGTAATGT
>JAISKQ010000105.1 GCA_031260865.1 Prevotella sp. | reverse complement strand
AAGAATAAGTGAGAATAACGAAAAGAAACTGGCTTTTACTGCCGCGGAAAGATTCAATCTGATGATGGAAGAGAATGAAAGCCTAAGACGGTTAAAGGATGAATTCGGATTGGAATTATCCTAAAATAAAGCACAAACAACTATAATACAAGCTATTACCTACACTTCAATTATTTTACCCAACGTAATATAACAGACATAAGCTTTTACATCGGTATAGCCCATTTTGCGAATCTGGTCGGCATAATATTTTACCTGACGGATATATTTCTTATCTTCCTTTCCCCCAAACTTATAGTCGATGACAATTACTTTCCCATCCTTTATCATCACACGGTCGGGACGGATAATGTTTCCGGTAGGTTGCAATATTTGTATCTCGTTCAATACCTTATATTCACCTGAATACCATGGAGCTACCGTGGGGTTCGATAAATAGCTATGCAATAAAGCCGTTATTTCTCCTTTTTGCCCTGCCGTAATATCTCCCGAAATATAATACTTATCTATCGCGTTATCAATGTCTTTAGTCGTATTTACCTGACTTATGATTTCGTGCATAAGCGTGCCATAATCCCGTTGCCCGCTATCAGAAAAATAGTATTTGTTTTTTAACACCAACTTTACCCGCTTCTCAAAAGGGATGCTGGATAATTCTTCCACGCTTATTTCTTCCATCGACGGTTGCTTGTCCTTTTTCGCAGGGATGTAGTCTTCGCCTATTTCAAACGTAGCCGCCTCTTCATCAATGTGTTCGGACAGATTAATATAGGATCTTTCATCGCCGGAAGAACCTGCGGAATTGACGGTAGCCCAAAGCAAAGAGGATATATTGGTTACCTCTTCTTTCTTCGGTTTTGGCGCGAATACGATCAACTCGTCTTTTGCCCGGGTGAAAGCCACATATAACACATTGATATTATCAATAAAAGCATGTAGCCGTTCATCTAAATATTCGTATGCGAAAATCGTATTTTTCAGCTTCTGGGAATATTTCACAGGTACGAGGTGCATCTTATCGAACGGCTCCGACCGGGGATGACACCACAGTATTGTTGTCAACTTGTGGTCTATCTCCCAGTTACAAAATGGGATAAGCACGACATTAAAACCTAAGCCTTTCGACTTATGGATAGTCATTATACGAATAGCATCCTGACCTTCAGGCGTAAAGATCGTTTTGTTCACCCCTGTTTCGTCCCACCATCTCAGGAAAGCATCCAAGTCTGAAGAATTGCGGATAGTAAAATCCAATACCATATCCAGAAACGACTGGATATATACATGCTCATTTTCCTCCATCGCTCCATGGAACAGATTAAATATTTCTTCAGTCATTTCATACAGAGGGAGTTCCCTGATATGCTTGAGTTTGGCTGTTATTTCTTCCGGTAAATCTTCCTTGTCCGAAAAATATTTGAGTAAGGCTTCTTCGGCGCTTAACCGACTGCTATACTTAAAGTATTCATACACAGCTAATGCCCGCAATGACGCGTCTAATGGATTATGCAGATATTTCAGCAACGCGACGATCAGCTTGATGCTTTTGGAATTGCCGACAAATAGAGCCTCATCGGAAATGATGTCATAGCGGTACTTACTGTCCGCGTATCGGTTCTTATACTCCAACAGGCAATTGGCAACTTCCGAACCTTCTTTTTTGGTGCGGACAAGTATAGCTATATCTTTCAGGCTATATCCTTTGTCCTGCAATTGTTCTATCTGACCGGGCAGTTGTTCCAACGCGTAGTTTTGCCACACCTGTTCGTCCGTGTCTATAAATTCCACTTTGACGTGACCTTTATTCCCTTTATGGCTATCCGGTATTTTCTGATAAAGATCGCTGTATGCTTTTGTAATACGGGAGAAAAAAGGCGTTAACCACGCGTCGTCAATATCCTCTAATTTACTATTATAGGCCTCCTGCAATAACTTCGCCCCAATGGAAAAGACAGCATTGTTAAACGAAATCACATTCCGAGAACTCCGCCAATTCGTATCCAGCGATTCATGGATAACACCTTCTGTCTGAAAATCTTTATCTAATTGTTCATCTAATAATTTCCAGTCTGAATTTCGCCAGCGGTAAATACTTTGTTTTACGTCGCCTACAATGAAATTCCTGTTTCCACTTCCCAAACTATCGCGAACCAACGGCAGGAAATTTAGCCATTGCATACCCGATGTGTCCTGAAATTCATCTATCATATAGTGATTTACCCGCTGACCTACTTTTTCATAGATAAAAGGCGATTCGTTTCCGTCGATAATACGATTGAGCAGTTCCGTTGTGTCGGAAATCAACATGATATTATTTTCAGAACTGTATTCCCGTATTTTCTTATCCACATCGCCCAATATACCTAAGGTGAAAAAGTAACGGTTTATTTCGTAAGCCGTCTGGTATATCAATGAGTTATCATAATGGCTTATAATATCACAAACACAGATATTCAGTTCGGGATAAGCGTCTTCTATTTTATTCCTTGAGGCAGGATCTGTACTTTTGGCGTACCAGCCCGACAGATTATCCGCTAATAAACGAAAGCTATTGGAAGGCTCGCCGACAGTTCCATTCGCCCATTTCGAGAAACCGCCGAACGGCGAGCGGGAACCGCCTTTAAAGTCTTCAACGGTCAATCCGAAGCGAGATATAATATTCAAGCCTTTTTCTCCTATTTGCCGGGACGTTTCCTCAAAGTTCCGGATAATGGCAAAAAGCATGTCTTTATAATCCGACATCGATTGTTTGTCGGCTATATCAATCTGAACCTGATTACTATACGCTTTATAACTTTCTTTAAATATTTCGGACGAAAGCGATTGTATATCGTTGCGAATATTCCATGTCTCCCCATTTTCCACTTTCTCTTCCGAAAAACGGATAAGCCAGTCCAACAGTAATTTATTATCGGAACTTTCAAGGTCATATAGCAATGAGTCAATGGCTTCGCCCAAAACTTTATTTGTATCCAGTTCTACATTGTATCCTCCGCCAAACCCTATTTCCCGCGTGAACGCGCGCATGGTTTGCTGGAAGAACTTATCAATGGTGCTGACGGAAAACACGGAATAATCGTGCAGGACGCGTGTCAGTATATCAAGGGCTTCTTTCCTTACCCGTTCTTCACTATATTGGTATTCTTCCGAAAGCATTTTCAGATAGTCAGACTTTCGTCCCGACACAAGGTTTGCCAATTCATCAATAATACGACCTTTCATTTCGTCTGTCGCCTTATTGGTAAAGGTTACCGCCAGAATATGTTTATAGGCGTATGGCGATGAAAAAAGCAAACGCAGGTATTCTTCGGCAAGACGATGAGTTTTCCCCGAACCGGCAGAAGCCTTATAGACATATAGATTTACCTTGTTATCAAATGACACGTGATTTGGCATAGCCCTCTTTTTGAAGCAATTCTAATACTTTAGTTCGAAAATCTCCCTGTATGATGATCTCCCCGTCTTTGGCAGAGCCGCCAACGCCGCACTTTACCTTCAGAAACTTCCCCAATGCTTCCAAATCATCATTCGACCCGATAAAACCGGTTATAAGGGTCACTGCTTTTCCTTTGCGGTTACGCTTATCCAAGGATACGCGTAACTGCTGTTTTTCTTTGGGTTGCGTATCTTGTTCACTTTCGTTATCCGTATCATATTTGAAGTCCGGATTTGTAGAATACACCACATTCAGACGGTCTTTCCAATCATTCATAATTAATCGGTTTTATTTATTACAAAAATAAGTATTATAAATCAATAATCAGTGAATAGAGTTCCCCTTTTCCGCCAACGGTCATTTATTGAAAAAGGTGACAAAAGTAACAGTTTTTTCAGTATTCAAGTTTACTAGAGTTCTAAAAAAAGTGACAAAAGTAACACTTTACAGTCATCATTGCTTCTCGCCATTCTTTATTTCTTGTAACTATTTCATTATTTCAAAGACCTCTTCAATCATCGCTTCACGCCGCGAATGGTTTATTCGCTCAAAAAATTTTCTTCGATTTCTATTTGTTTGAAATACTCGAATATAAGCCTACCTGAATTAAACCAAACCTTTTTTACTAAATCTTTTGCATCTACATCTTGCTCAAACCACTTCAAAACCCCACCAATATGGTCATCGTCAACATGAGTAAGAATTAGCAAATCAATAAATTCGTTTTGACTCTTTATACACAGGACAAGTTGTTTCAATCGCCATCTTCAGTTTTTCCTTTTTTGTTTTTATGTGAATATGTTTCTCCTATTCCACCATCAATCAGAATATTATAAAACCTCCCTTTTTCAACTTTAGTTCTAAGATGAATGGCGTCTCCATTACTTGCTTGTAATAATCTGAACATCATACCGCTATGCTTTATTTATAGTAGCTTACAAATCCGTTTAAACCAATTAATGATTACTTGTAAATTTAGTACTAATGTTTGTTTTTGACAAATTATTAGTTAAAAAAATGAACGAATAGAATAAGATATTATCCATATCGTTTATATCAGATTAATTGGACTTGAAAAATAATAAAAATTCTTTTAATTAAAATTGTTAATTTATATCATCAGATAGTAAAGCAATATACTGATTTGATAATCATAATATTTCTCTCAATCGATGTGATTAGAATAATATTAATAAACTGACTAAATCAATAATTATGAAAATAGCGCTTGCATTTTCGGGAGGAGGATACAGAGCCTCTGCGTTTAATCTGGGAACATTGACTTATTTGGATAAGATTAAAATAGATGATACTTCTTTATTAAACAAGGTTGTCGCTGTATCGACAGTTTCCGGAGGTACTATTACGGGTGGTCGATATGCAGTGGGTATAAAAAGAGGGGAATCTGTTGAAGACTTTTATCATGCCCTATACAATTTTTTCATAGATATTGACCTGATTTCGGATATTATTAATCATTTGAGTTCTGACGAAGGATGGAATGAAAAAAAAGTAAAAAGTTTAATTAATTCTTTTGCAGATTTATATGACACATATTTGTTTGATCATGAAAAATTCGGATTATTACTCAACGAAGACGACCCGATTCACCTGAAACATATTTTTTTTAATGCGACTGAGTTTACAACCGGACTTCAGTTCAGATTTCAAATATCAGAAAAAATTTATGGGTTAGATACTGATCCATATGATAAAGGATTGATTGGGAATTATTACAATAACATCCCCGAAGCTCTGGCTAAAGAAATAAGAATGGGAGATATCCTTGTTTCTTCATCCTGCTCTCCATGAGGTTTCGAACCAATATACTTTCTTCAGGATTTTATATTGCCGGATGTGCCTGAACTGGAAAATTTTGTTCAAAATGACAAATATCCAATTGGTCTAACGGATGGAAGCATCGTTGACAATCAGGGAATTGAGCCACTACTCCTAGTTGAGAAGAGAATGAGGCTAAATAATTCTGATCATAAAAACTATGTTTTAGATTTAATTATAATATCCGATGTAGCTAGTCCCTATATGGAGGAATTCACAGCAAGTGTTCAACAAAAAGAAAATTGGTGGAGATCCTTAACATTGTCTAAAATACAGAATATATCGACAGGAGTATTAATTCTATCAGTATTGGCTTTGGTGGGCGGTATCGTTTACGATTCAATTTTAAGTGCAATAATCTCAACAATTGCATTAACATTATCTATAATACCTGTTATAGCTATATTTACCTCCAGGAAAATATTGAAAAACGTAAAGATTCTTGATTCTAAAAAACTTAAAAATTTGATCCATATAAAGCTTCTTGTATTCGAATCATTTATAAAAAACAGGGTTATGTCTGTAATGAAGCTGACAGGAAGTGTATTTATGAAGCATATTCGCCGTTTGAACTATAAGCCTGTTTATGAAAATGAAGAATGGAAAAACAGGAGAATCATGAATGCTATTTACCAATTGAGGGAAGGAGAAAAGAGAACAGAAGATAAATTTGAAACAAGGATATTAAGTGAATACCTAAAACCATCTTCTCTAATAACCTGAGTTCGACCTAAGATATTCATTTTTAGTATTATCTCTATAAGGAAAAGATGGGATATAAAGATACGCGGCATCGTGCTGAGGCAATGTCGTACAAAAAAATTGGAAGCAGAAAATTATTATGCAAACAGTTCCAACTGTCCTGTTTGCAGGGAACGTTCAAACTTTATTGCGGGCTTTTTTTCAAAAAAACAGTATGCAGCAAGTCCTGCGAAAAGGTTTATCAAAAAATTGGCAGTGCTACGATGACGTGAATGTTCAATGTCGCAAATGTTTTTTAACTCATCGTTAATAGTTTCAATTACAGAGCGTTTACGGAGCAGAATTTTATCTATCATTGTCATAAGACGGTTTTTCATATTGTTTTTGATACCTGTAACAAGGTGCAAGCCATCGTCAAAAAGCAGTTCTGTCAAGGCGGCAGAAATGTAACCTTTATCTCCATACATTTTGCCAAAAAGTTTCTTGCAAAGCGGCTGAATAACGCCCCAGTCACGGTCATCTACATTGGCTGGCGTGATGCAAAAATTAAGCAGTTCGCCCTTGTCGTTGATTACCAAATGCAGTTTGAAACCATAAAACCAGCCCATCGTGCTTTTGCCAACAGTAGCAATATCCTTGAAAACCTTGTTGCGCTTGATGCGTTTATTTTTGCAAACTGCCATTTTGGTGGAGTCTATGAAGGTTATTCCTGTACATTCTCCGAAACAAATCAGTTTGAGAAAAAGCACAAAATGAATCATAACTTTGCGTTAAAGTTCCACAAAACGATTGTAAGACAATAAGTTATTGAATTCACTTTGCAAATGTTCTCCAACATAATACAGATAAAAATGTTTGAGATTTCGGAAACTTCCGTAGTGAAAACAAATCATAACGGTAATGATTTCGGCATCGGACATCGCAAATTTGCGATTTCTGTGGTGTTTGCCGTCATTGTCTTGGATTTGGTGTTTTTTGAGTTCCTGCTCAAATTCTTTGCAAAAATCGTCTGCAATACAAAAAATTTCAGTAATTTCATCGGTGGTAAGTTGTGCCATATTTTTTATTTATTTAATTGATATTCAGCTTCTAATGTAGTAAATTTTCGCCAACTTACCAATTTTTTTTATCACTTTTTTTATATTTCTTAGGTCGAACTCAGGTTAATAGGTAATATCTACAGTGTCCATACCCAATGGGTCAATATACTTCAACGGATTATTTAAACAATACGCATACGGACTAATCGAATAATACTTCTCCGCCAGAGGGTCGATAGTGGTAAACCTCGGAATATCCAAAGCTAAATGCCTTGCAGAATAGTCATACCAATTCAGCCCGTGCATCTGATCCAGCTCCTTATTATTATACTTATACGGTTGCAAGCCCTGTTCAGCAACACTATTCTCAGCAAATGACATTCCAAACGGATAATAGTGGTTCTTCTGAATCACTGTACCACTTGCGTTTACTACAACACGGTTATTGCCTAAATGGTCATTAACATAGTAATAATATACTCCGCCTTCATAGTAACCGCCAATCTCCAGCTAATCGAATGTATTTTAACCATGAACCTCCTTCCCTTGTAAATTGATAATTATGACATTTAACATTCTTTCCAGTTTTTCATCACCATAATAACTTGGGTCTTCCTTTCGCAATTCTTCGTTAGGTTCATAGAAATCCAAATCATACGCAAGTTCTGATAAAATAGAATTTGGATGATTATCATTCCAAATTAATTCTTGGAAAACCTTTATTTGTTCTATCCTTCCAGATTTATTCTGTAACATTTTTTTTATTAAATCTATTTTTTTTTTCATGTGTAAATAAATTAGTAAGAATGTCTTTTTAAACATTATTTTCGTTAGTAAACCGTCTGAAACCTATATTAAAACATAAAAAAAAAAGCACTTGCCGGACAGTAAAAGCAAAATCAAAGTAGAAATAAACAGCTAAAAGAAATAAAATTTCAGGCACGAACTATAGTATTAACCTTGTCTCAATCTTTGGTGCTTAGCTGTTGAAGCCAGTTTCATAATTGGGTTTATACTATCCGCAAATAGTGATCCCAGTAAAAGTCGGTCTTTCAACTACAAATATGCACATTTTTTAGTTATTTACATGCCATTTGCGTTTTTTTTACGTCATGATGATTTCATAATGGAATAAATCTTGTGTTTGATAAATGCCTACCTCTAATAACTGTTGTAACGACTCCTGTTACGGGATTTGTTCCAACTAACAAATCTTGTCCAGACCCAAAACCTCCTTTTAAAATATGATTAATTACACCATTTTTGGGATCATATACTTTAACTCCTTTTCTTATTGCTGCTTCAACCATTTTTTTACTAATGCCTCTTTCTGACATTCTTTGTAAAGCATGTTTTCCTATTTGGATAGTTGCACTAATGGCTGTGCCACCACTTGAAACCACAGTCGTAGAGCTCGCAGATGTTGCAACATTACTTGTTGCTGAAAGAGTTAAACTTCGACCAAGAGTCAATGCAATGAAAATAGGATCATTTGCGCCCAATGTCTCTAAATTTCCTCTGGCTAAAGGTCTTCGGTGAGAAGCAATACCAGCATTGCCATTTTCACCAGCATAAGGATAATAAGCACCTTTAACTGATATACTGTTAACAATATATTCATATCCGTTTGAAGATTCAGAATTAGGTTCTGCTGTCACATAGCTTGTATGAAACATTTGGGTTTCATCATTATAAGTCAACCCTCCAATAAACTCTGAGTCAGTTATATGAACCCATGATTTGAAATTAAATCGAGTCCAATCTGAATCTTCATTAGTTTGTATTGATGAGAGAAACCTTGCTATTTCTCCTGGATCATTTGTACTCCAATAATCCATCCCCGAAGGGTCTATGTTAAGGAGCGGATTATTTCCAACGTAAGCATACGGACTAATACTATAATACTTCTCCGCCAATGGATCAATAGTAGTAAACCTAAAATCATCCTTATGCCTTGCGCCGTAGTCATATAGATTTACCCCGTGCATCTGATCCAGCTCCTTATTATTATACTTATACGGTTGCAAACCCTGTTCAGCAACAGTATTCTCAGCAAATGACATTCCAAACGGATAATAGTGATTCTTTTGAATCACCGTACCACCGGAATTGACTACTGCACGATTATTCTCCAAATGATCATTGATATAGTAGTAATAAATCCCATTTTCAATATATCCACCGTCTACAAGTATCCTTTTTAATGAGTTGTTTTCATAAATGATATTACCGACATAATCAGTCGTCTTGGTCATCGTCAAAATACCTTTATTTAAATCTGACTTCATTGCGCCGTTGGCAAAAAGGTAACAATAGTAACAACTCTTTCATTATTTTTCTTTTTCATATCCTTCCTATATAGATAAATTTATGAAAAACGATAACTATCTCTGCCGAACATTCGCTGAGCTATAATTATTGCTACGCAACACTCAGACGAGACGTCTGCACAAACGGGTGTGAAAATTCTAATAATTATTTCAAAGAACGAGAATATCAGATTAGTCCTGATTTAGAAAGAAAAACAAGTAAAAGAATTAATATAATTAGAAATGAACACCCCCATGCTTTATTCGACATATCATTTTCAAAATCCTCAAATTCATATTCTTTATTTTTTGACCGTTTACCATTAAAAAGTAATTTATTAAAAGTAATCCCTTCTTCTTTCTTAAAATATTTCTTATATAAATAACGAAGAAACGTTCCAAAATATAAAATAAAGAAACTGGCAAATATGATAGATAATATTCTCATGTCATTTATTATTAGGTTTATAGTATGATCCTACACTTACTGGAAATACAACTGCATTTCCACTGCCAATCTGATTGTTAATAAATCGCATGCCATTGTTCATAGATCTATTAATCATTCCTCTTGTCGCTGGAGAGAATGTACTCAATGTACCCTTAAATGCATGAGAGAATTGGGAAGCGTTCATTGTTTTTAAAGGATCTAAGCCCAATTTTGCTTCACCCGTTGGCATCAACCATGTAACTGTATTAGTGAATGATTCAATTCCTTTGTAATTAGAAGTTCCGTCCAAATTAGTATGAGCAATACCTCCTGTGAGTTCATTTGTAGTTTCTCCTACTAATCCAAATGTAAACGGCTGCAATGATACATATAAATCATTTAATATATTATAACCCAAATTGGCAAAGAAATTATCGGAACTACTCCAATTCTCGAAAAATGAAGGCTCTCTTGTACTTGCCGATAATTGAGGATTAATATTTTTCAGATCTTCATCCAAATAAAAGACGTTATCTATGGAATTTTGCTCGTATCGAACACTAACATTATCATCAACCCTTACGGTATAACTTGTTCCGACATTCCTATAGTTAATAGTAATTGTGCCATTCTCACCTTCATATGTCTTTGTCACTGTTTTATCATTTCCTTCCTGCCACATGACATTTCCCTTGTCATCTTCATACCAATCCATCCCCGTCGGATCTATAAACTTCAACGGATTATTCCCTACATACGCATACGGACTAATGCTATAATACTTCTCCGCCAATGGGTCAACCGTCGTAAATCTCGGAATATCCAAAGCTAAATGCCTGGCAGAATAGTCATACATATTCAGCCCGTGCATTTTGTCCAACTCCTTGCCATTGTACTTATACGGTTGATCCGTTCCATTATCATAACTATCGGCAAATGACATTCCAAACGGATAATAATGCGTCTTCTGGGTTACTGTGCCACTTGAGTTCACCACAACACGGTTATTGACTAAATGGTCATTAATGTAATAGTAATAAACCCCATTTTCAATATATCCACCGTCAACTAATATGCGTTTCAAAGAACCATTTTCATAGATTGTATTACCCACATAATCGGTTGTCTTACTCTGTATCAGAGCACTAACTGTAACATCCGACCCAACAACAGGCGCGGTATTGTAACTCGGATTCCACTTCTGTACAACCTTTAGTTTAGCTCCTCCTGCCGAATAGGTGTACTCGTTCCTTGCCTCTGCAACGGGACTTTTTATATCCACTATCCTCGGTAAATTTAATGAATTATATTGAATATCGGAAATCCCTTTGTTTAAATCTTTGTTTATTGAGCCATTTGCATTATAGGTGTATTCTGTAGCCACATTGCTATAATTCTTGAAGTCCGCTGATTCAGCAAGGCTGATGTTAGCAGCCGCGTCTTCCGCTTTAACTAATTGATTACCTGAGTAAGTCATCGTCAGGTTATCCATCAATCCGTAAGTGGAAGCAGCCGTCTTTCCATACCGCTGCAAGGTCAGCATATTGCCGTGCTTGTCGTAGCTGTATGCCGTACCGTACTGTTCGCTTCCGATTCCCGTGTAGGCAGCCGCTTTCAGCCTCGACAAGTTATCGTAAGTGAAATCATATTTACGGCTTTGGTTATCCACGATCCACTGCATTTGATTGATATTGCCCGTATATCCGTATTGCAGGTTTTCAGTGAATAAAGCACCTGTAATGGATTTCGTCCACGAGCGCACATTATAGTCATAAGTCGCCTGCGTGCTTTCCATGCCGCCTTTCGTGTTGGTTTTCAGCCTGCCCAGTTCATCGTAAGTATTCTCGGCAAGGGTGACTTGCGATTTCACCGTTGAGCCGTCCGTCAACTGGTGGGTAGTTGTCAATAACCGCCCGGCATGATCGTAAGTGTAAGCGTACTCTTCCGTCTGGGTGGTTTGGCCTGTCGCCTGATGGATATGCTTTCTCTTGGTCGGTTGCCCGGTGAAGTTATAGGCGATGTACTCTTTTTCGATACCTCCCTCCATGTGGTTGTTCGATTTGGTCTGTATCACCCTGCCCCTGCTGTCGTAATAGAGTACCGAATAAAGGTAGGTGGATAACACCGTCCCGTCGGTATTCATCTGTGCCGTCAGCGTCCCTGTCAACATGCCTTTGTAGCCTCCGGTGTAACGCGTATTGTAATCCGTGTCCTCGTTATATTGCGTATTGGTATTGTCGGGTATTTCCGCCATTCCCATAAAATCATAGTTATCATAAAAATTGGCGGAAAGTACCACCGCACTGGTGATAGTCCCGCTGGATAGGTTGATGCCGGATATGGCATAACTGCTTGTTATAGTTGAACAGTTGGCATTATACGTCCCTTTCACGACAACTGTGCCTAACGGGTCTGCCGAATAGGTAAGTGTGTTCCTGCAAAGGCCGGTCAAAACTACCCTTCCAAAGGCGTCGGGGATGGAGAATGTCCATTCTTGAGGCATTTTACCGCGTTGTTCGCCGTCCTGTGTAAAGATCAAACGATCAGCCTTGTCATATACATAGTAAACCGGTTCGCAGCCGGGTATCTTCTTATAAATGCAACGGTTGCGGTTATCGTATTTGTAGAGATAGGCGTATTGAGCGAGGTTGGCATCGGCGTCCGTCCAGTTCGAGGAACTCAACAGTCTGTCCGAAGCTTCGGGAGGCAGCACCGCCCTCTGATTTCCGTAACTGTCATAGATATAATTCGTATCATAACGTTTTCCGTCATTGATTTGGCGAACCAAGACGACCTGTCCCTGTTTATCCTTAAATTCATACGAGGTGTTGTCGTCTTCGTCTTTCATCCGGGTGACATACAGCTCGTTGGCGTTGTAATTACCTGTCCGCGACAGGCTGATGCTTTTTTTATCGTCGGTCGTTTTATACAAAGCGCATACCAGCGAATCGGCGTCCGCCCATGCCGTCCCTGTCTTGGCTATGTTGGTCAGGTAGCCTGCGCGCACGGCTTTCTTGCCGGTCATCCAAGCTTCTCCCGGTCCATATCGTTCGAGTACCCTGTTCAGCGGAGAAGCCTCGTAAACAGGCATGGAATAAGCGACCGAATCGGCTGCCGGGTGGTAGGCGGTACTGTTGTAGGTCGTCATGGCTTTGTCCTTGAA
>JAISKQ010000006.1 GCA_031260865.1 Prevotella sp. | reverse complement strand
TCTATAAATCCGGCTTCACGGTTAGATGCCTTATCCAGATTAGCGACGTATATCAACGAAAGCGCCGCGTTGTCGGAAATATTCGCCTGTCCCAAAGCTTTCTTAAAATCGCCCTGTTCTACAAGCTTAAGTACATTAGCTTTGGCATCATACAAGTATATTCCGTTGCTAAACATTACATAAAGATCAATCTCCTGCTTGTTCTGTGACGATGGCACGGTGCGCTTATCTTCCCTGTTAAAGCCATAAGCCGCCCAAAGTAAGTCGGACAAGGTTTGCGCCGGTAAATCTTTCTTCTCGAAAGACCTGTTAGACTGGCGATCATTCAAAGCATCCATCAGAGGTTTGCCACCTGTCTTCGTTGGTGGTACTAATTGTATATCTTGTGCCGAAACACAACCTATCAAACAAAATAAAGCGATAGCTAATAATCCTTTTTTCATATGATAATAATTTTGATTTTAGTTGCCATATGGAACTCGCATGATTTTTATTATCATGGACTTTGGTGATTTGACAAAAATCATGCTTCGTTTCATAATTGAACCTTGATTTTATGTTTATAGTAAGAGCAAATATATAGAATAATATTAACTTATAACATCTCAAGCAAGTACTAATATTTTTGCATATCCACCTTTTTTAAGCAAAATTCACAACTAAAAAAAGAATATATGTATCTATTGATAAATCTTATTACTTATTGTTCTATATTTGTATAAGAATAATCTATTTAACTCTATAATGCGAAAATTACTTATAATACTCTTATTGGTTCTTGTGTCCTTTTCGCAGGGATTACGTTCTCAATCTGATTTAGTTCAGCTTCCTGTATTATTAAGTGATACCGCGCGAGTAAGTTTGCTGACCTGTTCGGCATGGGAAAAAGAAGTATATGCTTTGTTTGGGCATACAGCTATCCACGTATGTGATACAACCCGCGACATAGATATTGTATTTAATTACGGGTTATTTGATTTTAGTAGTTCTAATTTTATATTCCGATTTGTAAAAGGCGATACGAATTACATGATAGGCTGTACTTTTTATCAATCTTTTATAGAAGAATATAAAGAACGTGGAGTCGGCGTAACGGAACAGGTTTTAAATTTGAATATCAAAGAAAAACAGGATATTTTCAATGCTTTGATGGAAAATTCATTACCTGAAAACAGAGTGTATTTATATAATTTCTTTTACGACAACTGCGCCACGCGTCCGCGGGATATAATACAAAAATATATACAAGGCGAAATAGAATATACTCCGACAGGAAAACAACAGACATATCGGGATTTGGTATGGGAATGTGTCGGCGCACAACCTTGGACGCAATTTGGAATTGACCTTGTTATTGGATCCGACGCAGATAAAGTAATAAATGACAGACAAAAAGACTTCTTACCTTACTATCTGATGAAGGCTTATGAAGGCAGCGGGATTAAAAGCGCGGATGGTACGGAACGTGACTTTATTCTGAAAGAAAGTCAGCTTTTAATACCTGATCAATCTGCGGCAACCCCGGCACACACTATATTACCATTGTACGCGGGATGTATATTACTGGCATTTACGATACTGTTGTCTTTTTTTATATATAAGTATAGCAATAATAAGTGGTTTACCATTAGCAATGTATATGATACAATATTGTTTGCTGTGGCAGGATTAGCCGGTTGTATTATTTTTTTCCTTATGTTCTTTTCTATACATCCATGTGTTAACCCAAACTGGAATATTGTGTGGTTGAATCCGCTTCAACTCATCATTGCTTTTTTATTCTTCGTAAAATCAGTATCAAAATTCATATATTGCTATCATTTTATTAACTTTGCGGCGCTTTTGGCTTTTCTCTTGGCATGGAATTTGATTCCACAACAATTGGAAATAGCCTTTATTCCGTTCATCTTATCTATATGTGTAAGATCCGGAATGAATATTTTGCAACATAAAAAGTTAAAGAAACGAGCTAATTATAGCTTACCTAGACCTAAATGATAAGAATAATAACCTCATTAGTCGCGGTACTTACCATAACTTCCGTTCAGGCGCAGGCATCTGTGCGTGAGGTTCCTAAGTTGGTGGTTGGTATAACCGTTGATCAATTAAGAGGCGATTACCTTGAGTTTTTTCAAAGTACGTTTTCGGAACGGGGTTTTAAGCGTTTATTGAGTGAAGGTTTGGTCTATCAAAATATAAGATTTGACTTCCCTAATCTTGACGATGCTTCAGCCATAGCCACTATTTATACCGGAACTTCTCCTTTTTATCACGGAATTGTAGGAAATAAAAAATACATAGCATCTCAGAAACAAGAAGTCTCCGTATTTTCAGACCCTGCATATTTGGGTAACTATACGGATGACAAAGTGTCTCCTCTTGCCCTGAAAGCATCTACCATCACAGATGAATTGAAAATTGCTTCACAGGGTTATTCCGACGTTTATTCATTCGCCCCGCAAATAACTCAAGCATTGATTGCCGCCGGGCAAAAAGGCAACGCGGCGTTTTGGATAGATGATTATACAGGAAAGTGGGCTTCTACAACATATTACAAAAACTTTTACTGGTCTGTTGATCAGGGTAATCGTAGCGGGTCTGACTTTGCGGTAAAAGCGTGGGGAATGCAATGGACGCCTTTATTGAATATAAGCGCGTATAATGCTCTTCCTTACACAAAAAGTACTCCTTCATTCCAACACTTTATGGGGAGAGATAAGCAGACTTATACGTTAGCAAAGCAAACGCCTGCGGTAAACGAGAATGTCCGTAATTCGGCTATGACGTTATTGACTAAAGCCGATTTGGGGAAACGTACAAATCCTGATTTTTTGTCACTTACTTTTTATGCCGGCGGTTTTCCGGGCGTTTCGGACTATTCGTACGAAATACAGGATATCTATGCGCGCCTTGATAGAGAAATAGAGAAACTGCTTGATGATATAGATAAAACCGTTGGATTAAAGAACACGTTGATATTTATCACTTCTACCGGATATTATACTTCTACTGAACCTTCTATATCGGAATCTTCCGAAAACTCAAACAGTACAAATAATACAGTAAATAAGTTTTATATCAATCGGTGCGAGGCTTTACTAAACATGTATCTTATGGCCATATATGGCAGAGATGGGCAATGGGTAGATAAGTTTTATAACGGTCAGGTATATTTGAATAGAGAGTTAATAAAAAGTAAAGGCGTATCATTACAGGAAATACAAGATAAAGCCGCGGAATTTATTTCGGAATTTACCGGCGTGCAGGAAGTGTACACTTCGTTCCAGTTACGGCACGGGCAATGGAATCCTGTGATGGAATATTATAAAAACGGATATACGAAAGAAACGTCGGGCGATTTGTTTGTAGAACTTCAACCGGGTTATAAGATAGTAAATGAGCAGGATGCTTCATTCAAAGAGAAACAAGTCAGGAACAACGCCATTATCAGCCCTGTCATATTCTTTGGAAATAACATTAAGCCTGCCAGGATAAAAAGAACGATAAGAGCTACGGAAATAGCGCCTACATTGGCATACATTATGAGGATACGATCTCCTAACGCGGCAAAAGACGAACCTTTATCAGAACTACGTTAAGAGAAATAGAACTAAAAAATATTAAAAGAAAAAATAAACAAACTAAATATATGGGATTCGCTGAAATTTTAACATCATTATTCGGGAATAAGGCTCAACGGGACATGAAAGAAATAACTCCGTATGTGGATCTTATTAAAGCCGTATATCCTGAAATAGAACGTCTGTCGCATGATGAATTGCGTGCAAAAACAGTAGAAATAAGACAACAGGTTCAGGATTATGTAGCTGCAGAGAAAACTAAAATAGCTGAATTGAAAGCCAGTGTGGAAACAATGGATATAGATCAGCGTGAAGAAATATGGGCAGAAGTAGATAAACTGGAAAAGGAAGTTACGGATAAATATGAAAAAGCTTTGGAAGATGTGCTTCCGGTAGCATTCTCTATCATTAAAGAAACAGCCCGTCGCCTAACGGAAAACGAAGAAATTGAAGTTACGGCTACAGACTTTGATAAGGAATTGGCGGGAACACATGATTTCGTTCGCATTGATGGCGATAAAGCCATTTATCAGAATCACTGGGTTGCCGGAGGTACGGAAATACAATGGAATATGGTTCATTACGATGTTCAGTTGTTTGGCGGTGTTGTATTACATAAAGGCAAAATCGCCGAAATGGCGACAGGGGAAGGTAAAACATTAGTTGGTACTTTACCTGTATTCCTTAACGCATTAACCGGTAATGGTGTACATGTTGTTACGGTAAATGATTACCTTGCAAAACGTGACTCTGAATGGATGGGACCTATCTATATGTTCAACGGCTTGTCCGTAGATTGTATAGATAAACATCAGCCTAACTCCGAAGGACGTCGCAAAGCCTACCAAGCGGATATAACATTCGGAACAAACAATGAATTTGGGTTCGACTATCTACGTGACAATATGGCAATCAATCCGTCAGACCTTGTGCAACGCAAACATAATTACGCGATTGTGGACGAAGTTGACTCGGTATTGATAGATGACGCCCGTACACCGTTGATTATTTCCGGTCCGATACCAAGAGGTGAACAACAACTGTTTGAAGAGTTTCGCCCACGTGTTGAGATAATTGTAAAAGCTCAAAGAGACCTTTGTACTAAATTATTGGCGGAAGCTAAAGTAAAAATGGCTTCTGATGATAAAAAAGAACAAGAAGAAGGTTCTCTTTTATTATATCGTTCATTCAAAGGGTTGCCTAAAAACAAACCGCTCATCAAATTCCTCAGTGAATCCGGCATTAAAGCCTCAATGCTGAAAACGGAAGAGCATTATATGGCAGAACAAAACCGTAACATGCACATTGTTACCGATGATTTGTATTTTACCATTGATGAGAAAAACAATAGTATAGAACTTACTGATAAGGGAATTGATTTACTTACAGGTAATTCCGACGACCCATTCTTCTTCGTTTTGCCCGATATTGGCGCTCTACTTTCCGATTTGGAAAACCAGTCGTTGACTGATAGCCAGAAAGCGGAAAAGAAAGATGAATTGATGCAGAATTATTCGATAAAATCGGAACGGGTTCATACCATTAACCAATTATTAAAAGCATACGCGCTGTTTGATAAAGACGATGAATATGTTGTGATTGACAATAAAGTTCTGATTGTTGATGAGCAAACAGGGCGTATCATGGATGGTCGCCGTTACTCCGATGGATTGCATCAAGCTATCGAGGCCAAAGAGCGTGTAAAAGTAGAAGCCGCCACACAGACATTTGCCACAATTACGTTGCAAAACTATTTTCGCATGTACCATAAACTTTCGGGTATGACCGGTACGGCGGAAACAGAAGCAGGGGAATTATGGAATATCTATAAACTTGATGTCGTCGTTATTCCTACCAATAAGCCTATCGCGCGTAATGATATGAATGACCGTATATATAAAACCAAGCGTGAAAAATATGCCGCGGTTATACAGGAAATAGAAAAACTGGTAGGAGAAGGGCGCGCTGTGCTTGTGGGTACGACATCTGTCGAAATCTCCGAAATCCTTAGCAAGACGCTTACAATGCGTAAGATCAAACATAATGTATTGAATGCCAAGTTACATCAGCGTGAGGCTGAAGTGGTAGCTCTTGCCGGACAACCGGGAGCTGTAACCATTGCAACCAATATGGCGGGTCGTGGTACCGACATCAAGTTAGCGCCAAGTGTAAGGGACGCCGGCGGTTTGGCTATTATTGGTACCGAAAGACATGAGTCTCGCCGCGTTGACCGGCAGTTAAGAGGTCGTGCCGGTCGTCAGGGCGATCCGGGTTCTTCCGTATTCTACATATCATTGGAAGACGATTTGATGCGTCTATTCGCTTCGGAACGTATAGCGGGTATGATGGATCGCATGGGCTTCAAAGAAGGCGAAATGCTTGAGCACAATATGCTTAGCAAGTCTGTGGAAAGAGCGCAGAAGAAAGTGGAGGAAAATAACTTTGGTATTCGTAAACGCTTGCTGGAATATGATGACGTGATGAACTCTCAACGCGAGGTTGTTTATAAACGTCGTCGCCACGCGTTGATGGGAGAACGTATCGGAATTGATATTGTGAATATGTTCTACGATACAGCCGTGAATATTTCCGAACAGTACAGCGATAATCTTGACTATGAAGGATTAAAGATAGATTTACTGCGGTTATTTGCTGTTGAAGCTCCATTTGATGAAGCGGCGTTCCGTTCCACTAAGCAGGAAACGCTTGCCGATCAAATGTATGATTCGGCGGTTCAGAATTTCAAACACAAAATGGATCGTTTGGCCGAAATAGCCAATCCGGTTATCAAACAGGTTTATGAAGAACAGGGAGATAAGTTTGAAAACATATTGATTCCAATCACTGACGGAAGACGTGTTTATAATATATCTTGCAACTTGAAAGAAGCGTACAATTCTCAATCAAAAGATATTATCAAATCTTTTGAAAAGGCAATTCTATTACATACGATTGATGAAGAATGGAAAGAACATCTTCGTGAAATGGATGAATTGCGCCAATCGGTACAAAATGCAAGTTATGAACAAAAAGATCCGTTGTTGATTTATAAGTTGGAGTCGTTCAATCTGTTTAAATCAATGCTTAACAATATCAATAACAAGGCAGTAACAATACTTATGCGTGGGCAGATTCCTGTGCGCGAACCGGAACAGGTTCGTCAGGCCGCACCGGAACAAAAGACCGATTATAGCCGTTATCGTACCGAACGTAACGATATGGACTCTAATCAGCGACAACAACAAGCGTCGGGACAAGCTCCTGAAAGACCAAAAGTGACAGCGCCCATACAAGTAGATAAAAAACCGGGACGAAATGATCCTTGTTTCTGTGGAAGCGGAAAAAAATACAAGAATTGTCACGGACGAAACGATTAAACAAATATTAAGCGGAATATTCGATAAAAGCCCGATAAATACCAATTTTGTCGGGCTTTTTTATTTCATATTATTTTATTAATACAAACCAAATTTGTATCTTAGCATGTTTTTAATCATAAAAAAAACAACTTGATTTTTATACATTTATCAATACTTGAAAGTAAAAATTTTAACTAAAAATAATGGCAGAAGCAGAAGATAGAATTATCAAGATCAACATCGAGGATGAAATGAAATCGGCATACATTGACTATTCAATGTCAGTAATAGTGTCCCGCGCATTACCCGATGTAAGAGATGGATTTAAGCCTGTTCACCGTCGCATCCTTTTTGGAATGAGTGAATTGGGTAACGCGTCAAATAAACCGCACAAAAAATCGGCGAGAATCGTAGGGGAAGTATTAGGTAAGTACCACCCACACGGTGATTCTTCTGTTTACTTTGCTATGGTTCGCATGGCTCAGGAATGGAGCATGCGTTACCTTTTAGTGGACGGACAGGGTAACATGGGTAGCGTGGATGGTGATAGTCCTGCAGCCATGCGTTATACCGAAGCCAGATTAAGCCGTTTGGCGGAAGAAATGTTGAAAGATATAGATAAGGAAACTGTTGATTTTCAGCTTAACTTTGACGATACCTTGAAAGAGCCTACGGTACTTCCTACTCGTATTCCGAATCTGCTTATAAACGGAGCTTCCGGTATTGCCGTGGGAATGGCAACCAATATGGCTCCTCATAATATGACAGAAGCCATAAATGCTATCATCGCGTATGCGGATAACAAGGATATTGACATAGAAGGTTTGATGCAACACATCAAAGCTCCTGACTTTCCGTCAGGAGGATTTATTTATGGTTATCAGGGTGTTAAGGATGCTTTTGAAACCGGACGCGGACGTATTATTATGCGTGGACGCGCCGAAATAGAAATGGAAGGCAACCATGAAAAAATTGTTATTACAGAAATTCCATATTTAGTTAATAAAGCTGAACTAATAAAGCATATAGCCGACCTTGTAGGAGAGAAGAAACTGGATGGAATCAGTAATGTGAATGACGAATCAGATCGTCAGGGTATGCGTATTGTGGTTGACATCAAACGCGATGCCAACGCCAATGTTGTCCTGAACAAATTATACAAGTTAACAGCTTTGCAATCTTCATTCAGTGTAAATAATATTGCGCTTGTAAAAGGACGTCCCCGCACATTGAATCTGAAAGATATGATTTCTTTCTTTGTAGAGCACAGAGTTGACGTTGTTATCCGTAGGACGATATACGATTTGCGTAAAGCGGAAGAGCGGGCACACATACTTGAAGGGTTAATCATAGCCTCGGATAATATAGACGAAGTTATAGCTATTATCAGAGCGTCCAAATCACCACAGGAAGCTATAGAAAGTTTGATTGCCAGATTTAACCTGAGCGAAATACAATCCCGTGCAATTGTGGAAATGCGTCTTCGTCAGCTGACCGGTTTGGAACAAGACAAGCTACGTAACGAATATGAAGAAATACAGAAATTAATAGCTTATTTGAATGAAATTCTATCAAACGAAGAGCTTCGTATGCAAGTCATTAAGGACGAATTAATCGAAATAAGAGATAAATATGGAGATGAACGCCGGACTGAAATAGTATATGCTTCAGAAGAATTAAACCCTGAAGATTTCTATTCCAACGATGAAATGATTATAACAGTATCTCATCTTGGTTATATCAAACGTACGCCATTGACTGAATTTAGGGCGCAAAATAGAGGTGGAGTAGGGGCTAAAGGTTCTGAAACCAGAGATGAAGACTTTATAGAGCACATCTATCCGGCCTCGATGCATAATTACATCCTTCTTTTCACACAAAAAGGAAAATGTTATTGGTTACGTGTATATGATATTCCTGAAGGGACGAAAAACTCAAAAGGTAGAGCTATCCAAAACTTGTTGAATATTGATTCGGACGACAAAGTAACGGCATTTATCCGTGTCAGAGGTTTCAGCGATACAGATTTCATTAATAGCCATTATTTAGTATTTTGTACAAAACAAGGCGTTATCAAAAAGACAAGTCTTGAAGCTTATTCCCGTCCGCGTCAGAATGGCGTTAATGCTATCACAATCCGTGAAGACGATAAAGTTATTGAAGTATTAATGACAGATGGCGAAAGCGAAATCCTTATGGCTAACCGCAATGGTCGTGCTATTCGTTTCAATGAAAAAGATGTACGTGAAATGGGACGTACAGCCACAGGTGTACGTGGAATGCGAATAGACGAAGATGGACAGGATGAGATCATTGGTATGCTGGCGATGTCAAAAGAAGCCCAAAAAGCAGAAACAATTATGGTTGTTTCTGAACAAGGTTATGGAAAACGTACAAATCTGAATGATAAAGATGAAGAAGGAAATGAAATTTTCGATGAAAACGGTAATATTATTCCGGTGTATCGTATAACCAGCCGTGGAGGAAAAGGAGTTAAAACATTAAATGTAACAGATAAGACCGGTAAGCTGGTTTCTATAAATAGTGTTACAGATGATAACGATTTAATGATAATTAACAAATCCGGTATAACAATTCGTCTAAAAGTTTCAGATATTCGCACTATGGGAAGAGCGACACAGGGAGTTAGACTCATAAACCTTGGAAAACGAAATGACGAAATCGCATCTGTATGTAAAGTAGAATCAGATAATAATATTGAGGAGGAAATTGAAATACAGAATGATGAGGATATCAACGTTACAAATAATGATGAGGAAATTAATAATTAAACTATGAACTAAATACTAAATTGATAATTATGAAACGAACTTTTTTTGTAATAACATTATGTGTTTTTGCAACTTTTTCTTTTGCTCAGAAAAAAGCAGTAAAAGATGCAAAGTCTGCAATGAAAAATGTAGATGAGGCTCGAGAGTTGATCAAACCGGCTCTAGTTGATCCTGAAACAGCTAATGATCCTGAAACTTGGAAAGTGGCTGGAGATATTGAATACAAATCATTTGACGATGAACGTACATTGGAAATGCAAAGGGAAATATTAAAGAAAGGTGGTAACGAAGAGAAAATGTATATAGGATTATACAATATGTACGATCCATATATTAAAGCTGATGAACTGGGTCAAATTCCAAACGAAAAAGGACAAGTAAAGAACAAAGTAAGAAAAGACATTGTTAAGAACATGCGAGATGGTCATAGATTCTATATTAATGGCGGCGTATTTTACAATGATAAACAAGATTTTAAGAAAGCTACCGACTTCTTTGAAAGATATTGGGAACTTCCGACATTAGCAATGTTTGAAGATACAAGAGCTGACTTTAACGAACAAGACAGTATCTATCAAACTATTAAATATTACGCTGTTATCAGCGCTATTCAGTCAAAAGATCACCCACGTTCAATCAAATTATTAAAGAAGATAATTGCGGAGCCGTATATATTAAATAGCACATACAAAGAAAGTGATGTGTATGAATTATTGGCAAGTGAATATCAGCAAATTGACGATAGTTTGGCTTATGTTAAAGCGTTGAACGATGGCGCTGAAAAATTTCCAGGAAACAAGTATTTTACCCCTAATTTAATTAATGAGTTCATCAGAGGTGGTAAAACGGCTGAAGCAATAGCATATCTGGATCAGGCAATTGTAAATGATCCAAGTAACACTTGCGAATTGATGGGAGTAAAGGCTTCTTTGTATGCAGAACAAAAAGACTATACAAACGCAGAACCAGCTTATCTACAGGCAATTGCGTCTAATTCCGATTGCGAAAAAGCGCTTGAAGGTTTAGGTGTTTTGTATATATTACAAGCTCAAGACTTTAAAGAAAAAGCAGGACAAACAACAAGCCGAAGCGAACAGGCTCAATTTGATAAACAGACATCTGAGTTATATCTAAAATCATTACCGTATCTTGAAAAATACAGAAATATATTAAAAGAAAGAGACGCAGATTATGATACGGAAATCAAGCCGGCATTGATGAAATTACAAAATGTATATTATAATTTAAGTTTGCTAAATGTTGATAAATCGAAAGAATTTGACGCAATTCAAAAAGAATTAGGTATATCTGCAGATAATCAGTAAAAATATACGATAATATAAAAAAACATCTGGAGTTTAAGTCTATTCTTCAGATGTTTTTATTTTTTGAATGGGATAGTTTTTACGTCGAATAAAATACATATATCGGGGTTGACACACGAAAATTAAAAATTGCCACAATGAGGAGGAAAATGTACAGGATATTTTTCAGGATGATTTATACTATCGATATTTGCAATTTACACACAAACGGACAAATACAAGAAAGTTATATAATTCCTATTATATGTTTAATACTAAAAAATGTTAATCACTATAAAATAAGCAGTTATTATATTAAATTTGGATACATTTTAGTTAAAATAATATTATAAAAACAGCAACTAATTGATTAACAATATAACTAAACTATTTTATTATGAAAACATACGTCCGAAAATGTGCTAACTGTGATATAAGAATAGAAGAAAACGTATATAAATACTCCAAAGAAAAAATAGGTTACTCTTTATGCCGTAATTGTCAAGATTGGTATAAAAATTTAGATAGAACAGTAACAGACAAAGCGATTAACCTATATTTTGAACTAAAAAACAGAGGAATAAAAGCAGAATTAGAAAAATTTGACGGATATAAACATATAGATATAGCAATAGTTTCAGCGAGACTAAACATAGAAATAGACGGAAAACAACATAATACACAAACAGAACAAGCATTAAGCGACTTAAAAAGAACATACTATTCTTTCATGAAAGGATATTACACTATAAGAATACCTAATTCAATAGCATACAACAAAGAACTAATAAAAGAAACTGCAGATTATATAGAAGAAATGGTAAATCACAGCAAAACTACTGCAAAACTTCGTTAAAGGTATAAATGATAATTAATAACTGCGTTTTGCTATACGGCGATAATTAAGGTATAAATGATATTTTATTTTATCGCCGTATCTAAATGCAAAAATTCAATGTATAGGGAGTTTACACACGAAATCAAAAACCAAAAGAATGAGGAGGTATATGTATAGGATATTTTTCAGGGTGTTTTATACTGTCAATCAATATGTGAATATCTAAATTATCCCAACATAGAACATCACCGCCAATCAAACGAACATCAAAAATATCTTTAACTTTTGCATCTTTAAAATAAGGGCAAAAATCATACGAAATTAATAATTTTTCACCATTACAAAAAATATCAACGCCAAGGGAATTAATAGCAATTACGGATAAGTCTGTTATACTCTTTTTCAAATTCTTTTTCATAGGCTTTAACTAAATAATATATTGTTCGCAACTCAGAATGCTTAAAACCTCTATTATAAACCAACTCAACAGGATTTAACCAAAATTTAGCCCTTTTTCCTGATTTAAACACATGAATATGTGGTTTATCTTCTTCATTCATAAAGAAAGAAAAAGCAAAACCGTCAACTCTTTTTATTACTGGAGACATACAAATTTAATTTAATTTATTAATAATCTAAATATTATAATCAAAATATTTTTTAAATAATTCTTGAATACCTGAATGATGATGCCAATTAGCCCAATTGGGCGAAATATATATTAGCTCATATTCTTTACTCATAACTTCAATTTTAAACTTAATAAGTTTAACGTCCTTATCATTCATTATCAGAAATTTAAATAGTTTATCTTTATCAACTGTCAATTTAATTTCACCAGTGGAAACATCTACTACTTCTTGTGGAAAAACTTCTAAAGCAAACTTTTCTAACTGACTGTCTGATATTACAAGACCTTTAGAGGAGCCCCAGCGACGGCAAAAAATTTTGTCGCTGGACTTGCTTATATATTTCGTGATATAAGCGGAGATTTTACCAATATCTAAAGAGGAATATCGTATCTTTTCAAAATCAACAGGGCTTAAAAACATAAATCGTTTAATACCAAGATTGTCACGGAAATACATAC
>JAISKQ010000040.1 GCA_031260865.1 Prevotella sp. | reverse complement strand
TATAGATAAATTTATTTCAAAAAAATGCAATTTATCTTCAGAAACTGTTTAAATTTCACCAAGATATTTTATTATTTCTCTTTTTTGTCCATTTTTAGTATCTATATACGTTATATAGAGATGGTTACCCGTAACTATTTTCTATCAGACAATTTTATTTATTTTCTTCATTCTCTAATGAAAAAGGCTGTAATGGAACGTCTTCAGACGTACTGACAGGTTGAACAACCGGTTGCGTAAATTCGTTTCTCTTATTACCACGATTCCAGTTCATAAATGTCTGCGGCAATATTTTCGTATTCGCAACCCTCTCCTCTATATATTGATCTCCTGCCGAAATTTTGCCTTTCAAATATTTTTGAATCATCAAACGACCGACCGGCACTCCGAATGTCGCTCCAAATCCCGCGTTTTCCACCACAACAAATATAGCGACTTTAGGGTTATCCTTCGGCGCAAATCCCATAAATATAGAGTGGTCTTTTCCATGAGGATTCTGCGCTGTACCTGTCTTACCGCAAACTTCTATATCGGGTAGCAGGTTTGCGCCGCGGCAAGTACCGCCGGTTACAGCGCGCGCCATACCTTCGACAATATATTCGTAAGAATCTTTTTTCACCCCTGTTGGGTGCGGATGAGTATAAATACTGTCCAACGGCATATCTTGTATCTGACGGACAACATGAGGAACAATATAGGAACCTCTATTGGCAATCGTGGCGGCTAAATTAGCCAATTGCACCGGAGTAGCTGTAATTTCGCCCTGACCGATGGCTATGGAAATTATATTGGACGCGCTCCAGTTTTCCCGTTTAAATATTTTGCTATAATACTTACTGTTAGGTATAAATCCTCGCTTTTCGGATGGTAAATCGACCCCCAGAGGATAGCCGAAACCCATATCTACCATGTGTCCTTTCCATACATCGAATGCCTCGACCGTACTTTCATATTTTTTTCGGTTTCCCAACATCGCCGCCAGACCGTAACAAAAGTATGAATTACACGATGTCGCTATGGCGGGTACTAAAGCTAAAGGAGAAGCATGGGAGTGGCATTTAGGTCGTCCGCCCAATGGAGGATACCCTCTTGCGCATGAATATATCGTATTCGGAGTTATTATTTCTTCCTGCAAGAAGATAAGCGCCTGAGTGGTCTTAAATGTCGAACCGGGAGGATACATACCTTGTATAGCCCTGTTATACAAAGGCTTCAATGGGTTGTTTTCCAGTTCCTTATAATTTTTACTGAAATTGCGCCCCAATAACATGGAAGGATCGTAAGATGGAGATGTGACAAGACATAAAATTTCACCGGTGGCAGGTTCAATCATCACAATACTGCCCACTTTATTTTGCAGCAGGTATTCCCCGTATGCCTGTAAGTCTATGTCGATGGATAACGTTAAATTTCGTCCCGAAATAGGAGACTTATCAAACTTTCCATTTTCATACCTGCCCTGTATGCGCCCATGAGCATCGCGAAGCAAGACTTCCACCCCTTTTTCTCCTCTCAGGTAGGTTTCGTAAGACGATTCTATCCCTGATTTACCCCCATAATCTCCTCTGAGATAGTAACTATCGCTATCCATTTGGGTTTTACTTACTTCCGCCACATATCCTAACAAAAGCCCCGCGTTGGGATAGTTATATTGCCGTAACGTTCTATTTTGAATAAAAAATCCGGGAAATTTATAAAGTTTTTCCTGCAACAACCCGCTTTCCTGAATAGTAAGCTGAGTCATAAATGTTTGCATCGTATAGGAAGAATAGCCCGGATTGAGGCGGCGATCCTTTATATCCGCCATACGCTTATCAAATTGTTCTCTCGTAATCTGAAGCGAGTTGCAGAAATCCAGCGTGTCAAACGGCTGTACTTCCTTCGGAATATAAACAATATCGTAAGTAGGTTGATTATACACCAAAATGCGATCTTTCCGATCCGAAATCACCCCTCTCGCCGGATATAATATCCTGTTAAAAAAGGCGTTCCCATCAGCGGAATCTTTGTATTTAGTGCTGATTATCTGCAAATTGAATAGCTGGATAATATATATCAGCACTATTAAACAAACTATTCCACCTAAAATATATTTTTTCTTAGAAATGTCTAAATTGTTCTCTGCCATGAGTTTTTCTTCTTTAATGAGAATCCTTCAAATGCAAAAATCAATAGCGATGTGAGTATAGTTGATATTCCTATCCGCAACAGTAGTATTTTTAGGTTGAAATAAGAGAATGATTCTATCGAAATAAGAATTACATGATGAATTATCACCATCAATATGGCATACTTCATAAAAGCGCTCCCTAACAAAGAGAGGCTTGGCGTTTGTTCTTCGTAATCGTCGGTCATAAAAAACAAACCTTGCAAAGGACGGCAAAGGAAACCGATGAATGTAGTCGCCGCCGCGTTTATACCCGGTGTATAGCAAAAAATATCAATAATAAAACCTATCAAGAAGCCCAAGAATACGCTAAAACTTCGATTAGTTCCTATCGGCAACTTAATCACAAAGTATATGTATATAAACGGCACGCCGTAACCTAAAAATGAAATACGGTTAAAGACCACTACTTGTAATAATACAAGCAAGACAAATAGGATGACGTATTTGATGTTACTGCTTTTGAGCATCCTTAACTTTTTGTTCTAATTGTTTTCTTTCTTCATCTTTACCACTCAACAGAAATACGCTTTTCAACGCTCCGAAGTCTGTGGACAATCTTACTTTCAGATTATAAAAGTTATCATTTACTTCGCTTTTATAATCTTCTATCACGCCAACGAAAATACCTTCCGGAAAAATATCGGAAAAACCGCTGGTTATAATCGTATCTCCTTTCTCAATCTTTTCATATTTAGGATATTCCGTCAAACTCGCGAAACGGGGATCTCCTCCTTCCCAAATAAGGGTTCCCGCGGTATTGGAATTCAGTATTTTGCAACTAAACCTGCTATGCGGATTCAATATCGGCTGAACAACAGCGTAATTGGTTGTGACATCCCTGACTACGCCTACAATCCCTTGTTGTGATATAACACCCATATCCACTTTTACTCCATCTTTTTCGCCTCTATTTATAGTAATGAAGTTGTATGTTTGCGATACGGTATTGTTTTCCACACGAGCGATTATATAGCGCGATTTCTGCTGATTTCCTAACGAGTCGGTCAGAAACGCGGTCGTCTTTAGAGAATCATTTTCAAGATTATAAATATAGTCTTTGAGTTCCGATACCTGAACTTGCAATTCGGCGTTTTTCATCAATAATTCCTGATTTTCGCCTTTCAGCCCAAAATACGACAGGAAACCTCTGGACACAGCATAAACCCTTCCGGTGATCTCATTGGAAGAATTAAAAAACACACTCTTCTGAAAAGAGTTTGTACTGAAAATAAAATAAAAACAGATGATTTCAAGAAATATAAAAACAAACCAGTAAATATTTTTTCTTAAAAAATTTATTAGATTATGCATTATCCGTTATTATCTGTAATTATCTATGGTCGCGCAGACCTGTTTATTGACTACTCAATTAGTTAATAGTTGTATTCTAAAAATTAGCGCCTATAACCACCCCCTTGCGACATGTAAACCGCCAGAAGGGCGTGGTAACTCGTAACTAAAAATTAAAATACAACATTAAATCCTGTCATTTACTTATAATTATCTCATCAAGAAATTAAATTTCTCTATATTCTTTAATGCGATACCTGTTCCTTTTGCCACAGCATGAAGCGGATCTTCAGCCACATTGAACGTAATGCCAATCCTGTCGGAGAAACGTTTGCTTAATCCTCTTAAAAGCGCTCCGCCACCGGTCAGGTAAATACCATTACGAACGATGTCGGCATACAATTCAGGAGGTGTTTGCTCCAACGCGCTTAATATCGCCGAGTCCATTTTAGCAATTGATTTGTCTAAGCAATGAGCCATTTCCTGATAAGAAACAGGGATATCCATCGGCAAAGACGTCATTCTATTCGGACCATGCACAATAAAATCTTCCGGTGCTTCATCATCGGACAATTCCGTTAACGCCGCGCCAACCGCGATCTTAATATTTTCGGCTGTTCTCTCTCCTACTTTTATATTATGCTGGCGTCCCATATATTCCTGAATATCTTCGGTAAGGTCGTCTCCCGCAATTTTTATCGACTTGTTGGATACGATACCGCCTAACGAAATCACAGCGATTTCCGTTGTGCCGCCGCCTATATCGACAATCATGTTTCCTTCCGGAGCTTCAACGTCCAAGCCTATACCTAAAGCAGCCGCCATAGGCTCGTATATCATATACACGTCGCGTCCTCCCGCGTGTTCCGCGGAGTCGCGTATCGCGCGCGTTTCTACTTCCGTACTGCCGGATGGAATACAGATAACGATGCGCAACGATGGAGAAAACAAACGGCTTTTATTGTTGAACATTTTTATCAGGCCGCGAATCATTTGCTCGGCAGCCGTAAAATCTGCTATCACACCATCTTTCAGCGGTCTGATTGTACGTATATCTTCGTGGGTTTTGCCATGCATTTGGCGAGCTTGCTCCCCTACCGCGATCACTTTCCCTGTCCTACGTTCTAATGCCACTATCGACGGCTGATCTACGACAATTCTACCATTATGGATAATGATGGTATTGGCGGTGCCAAGGTCCATCGCTATTTCTTGAGTAAAAGAGAATAATCCCATGTTAAATTCTTTTATATATGTTTATTTATATCTAATGTCCTTTATATTAGTGTTTGAAATGGCGTATTCCGGTCATAACCATCGATATATTGTGTTCGTTACAATATTCTACCGATAAATCATCTTTTATCGATCCTCCCGGTTGAACCACAGCCGTAACTCCTACTTTCCCTGCTATTTCCACACAGTCCGGAAACGGAAAGAAGGCGTCGGACGCCATTACTGCTCCCTCAAGGTTAAAGCCAAACTCATTTGCTTTCTCTATCGCTTGTTTCAAAGCGTCAACCCTTGATGTTTGTCCTGTTCCACCGGCGCAAAGTTGTTTATTCTTGACCAGAATAATAGCATTTGATTTTGTATGCTTCACTAATTTATTCGCAAACAGAAGATCTTCTTCTTCAGTTCCTTGCAAAGGTCTGTTTGTAACCAGTTTCAAATCGGACGCTGTTTGCGTGCTCAGATTTTTATCTTGCGCCAACACCCCGTTCAGCAAAGATCGGAATTGCCTGTTTCCTGACAATGCCTGTTTTTGCACAAGGATAATACGGTTTTTCTTCAAGCTTAATATTTCTATCGCTTTTTCATCATATTCGGGTGCGATTACTATTTCGAAAAAGATTGTATTAATCTCTTTGGCTACAGCTGCGTCTACTTTTTTATTACTGATAATAATGCCGCCGAAAGCAGAGACGGGATCACCCGCCAAAGCGTCTTTCCATGCTTCGAGAACCGTAGGACGCGACGCGATGCCACACGCGTTGTTATGTTTCAATATAGCTACTGTGGTTTCGTCAAATTCGCTAATAAGATTAACGGCAGCTTCTATATCCAACAGGTTGTTGTATGAAATCTCGCGACCATGCAATTGGTCGAATATCGCGTTAAAATCTCCGTAAAACGTTCCTTTCTGATGCGGATTTTCACCATATCTGAGCGGCATGGCATTATCCACCGCATAGCGGAAGCCTGTTTCTCCATTATTGTCCAGATAATTAAAGATTGCCGTATCATAAGACGAAGATACGGAAAAAGCTTCTTTTGCAAAATATTTTCGGTCTATTATATCTGATTTTCCATCTTTTGAGTCCAATAAATTTATCAATGGCTGATATTGCTGCTTTGAAGCTACAATGATAACATCTTTAAAGTTCTTGGCAGCGGCGCGTATAAGGGATATACCCCCTATATCTATTTTTTCTATAATATCTTGTTCATCAGCTCCCGAAGCGACAGTTTCCTCGAACGGATACAAATCCACGATGACTAAGTCTATTTCGTGTATATCGTACGCCTTGATTTGCTTCATATCTTCCGGAAGTTCCCTGCGGCAAAGAATTCCTCCGAATATCTTTGGATGCAATGTTTTAACACGTCCGCCCAATATAGAAGGATATCCTGTCATATCCTCTACCGCGTCACATGGAAAGCCCTGTGACTCAATAAAGTTTCTTGTTCCGCCTGTTGAAATAAAGCGAACGCCTAATTCATTTAATTTTTGTAAAATCTCATCCAATCCATCTTTATGATAAACTGAAACTAACGCTGTTTTAATTTTTTTTTCTGAAGACATAGTTTTGTCAAAATGGGTATTTTATTCAGGGGAACAAAGTTATAAAAACTATTATTATTAAGAACTGTTTTTTAATAATTTTTGATGATTAATGCCAATCAGTAGTTAAAATATTTTCGTTGGTATGCAAAAACGTTCGATTTCATTAATTATTTCTCGTGATTCGACATAATCAAAATAAATTTTGCTTTTACTCTCGCTACAAAAAAAATGAACCCAACCATTGTCGCGTATGAATAAGTCATTATAGAATATGTTAATTACAGGTTTCCTCATAAGGGCATATATCGCGCCCTTCTATTTGAATGGTCGCGTGTTTAATGCCAAACTCCTTATTTAGAGAATGTTTTGCATTCTCTAATATCATATCCCTATCGATGTTATCCTGTACTTTCAGGTGAACGGTCATAACTGAAAAATCGGATGTTATCATCCATATATGTAAATCATGAATATCCTCTACCCCATCTATTGATTTCAAGGAGTTTATCACTTTTTTTGAATCAATATCGGATGGCTTGGCTTCCATCAGGATGTTTACAGACTCTTTCAACACATTCCACCCACTATACAACACCAACAGAGAGACTATTATACTGGCAATGGGATCCGCGATATACCAGCCAAACAGCATGATTAACACGGCGGCTATGATGGCGCCGATAGAGCCCAGCAAATCGCCGATCACGTGCAGAAAAGCGCTTCTCACATTCAGGTTTTCTTTAGTCGAGCCTTGCGAATGCAATATATATGCCACGATAATATTAATTATCAACCCTATAATGGAAATCACCATCATTCCTTTTCCTATAACGCGCGGAGGCTCGGAAATTCGCGCTATCGCCTCTTTACATATAAGAACCGATAATAACACAAGAACAATTCCATTCAATAATGCCGCCAATATTTCAAATCGTTTATACCCGTATGTCTTAGAGGGAGTTGCTGCTCTCGCCCCGAATATCAACGCGCTAAGGCTTAGCCCAAGGGCGACGGCGTCGCTCAACATGTGCCCCGCGTCGGATATTAACGCCAGACTGTTTGTCAAATATCCTCCGACAAACTCGACTATCATAAATACAGCTATCAGGAAGAAACTGATTGTCAAAGCCTTTTTGTTCGCGTCATGAGCATGACTATGCCCGCTATGCGAATGTTCATTACCGTGGTTATGGTCGTTATGGTTATGTTCCATTATTTAATCTTTAGTTACCCGGGTAGTCCCCTTTGTCCCCCGAAGAGGAAAATCGCCTGTCTCTTTGGGCAGGTTGGGGGGAACCACAAAAAAAGCAAGGGTAAAGTTAAAACTTTTTCCCTTGCCATTCAATATTTTAGTGCTAAAATTACGCTTTCTTAGTCATTCATCGAAATAAGAAACTCTTCGTTGTTTACTGTTTTTCTCAATCGGCTTTCCAAAAATTGCATTGCTTCCACAGAATTCATATCCGACAAGAAATTACGAAGAACCCACATTCTGCTAAGGGTATCATTATCAAGCAACAGATCGTCGCGACGCGTACTGGACGCGATAATATCCACAGCAGGGAAGATACGTTTGTTCGATAATTTACGGTCAAGTTGAAGCTCCATATTACCCGTACCCTTAAATTCTTCGAAGATAACATCATCCATTTTGGAACCTGTTTCCGTCAAAGCAGTAGCGATAATGGTCAGCGAACCTCCGTTCTCGATATTACGCGCCGCGCCAAAGAAACGTTTCGGCTTATGCAAAGCATTCGCGTCCACACCTCCGGTAAGCACTTTCCCCGATGCCGGTTGTACTGTATTGTACGCACGGGCAAGACGGGTAATAGAATCCAGCAATATGACCACGTCGTGTCCGCATTCTACCATACGTTTAGCCTTATTCAGAACTATTTCCGCTATTTTTACATGACGGTCGGCAGGTTCGTCAAAGGTAGACGCGATTACTTCCGCGTTTACGCTACGTTCCATATCGGTTACTTCCTCCGGACGTTCATCAACGAGGAGTACAATCATATATACTTCAGGATGGTTGCTTGCGATGGCATTGGCTATATCTTTCAGCAAGGTCGTTTTACCTGTTTTAGGCTGCGCGACAATCAATCCGCGCTGACCTTTACCAATCGGTGAAAATAAATCGACTACACGGCACGAAAGGTTATCATTACGACCTTTTGTCAATTTGAATTTTTCGTCGGGGAAAAGCGGTTTTAAGTGGTCAAACGGAACACGGTCGCGAACTTCATCCGGTGTGCGCCCGTTGATCCTGTCCACTTTCACCAAAGGGAAAAACTTTTCCGATTCTTTCGGCGGACGGATAGGTCCTTCTACAATATCCCCTGTTTTCAGCCCGAATAAACGTATCTGCGACTGAGATATATAAACATCATCGGGAGATGACATGTAATTATAATCGGATGAACGAAGGAATCCATAACCTTCCTGCATAATTTCAAGGACTCCTGTCGCGGATAATATACCTTCGAAATCGAAGGATTTTTCCTGAGGTTGGTTGTTTTGTTTCTGATTGTGCTGTGCTTTAGGTGCTTTTGGCTGAATTTCGGGGATTATAATATCTTCCGAAGCAGCATCCACATCTACTTCCAGAGGCGAAAGCAAAGGTAATACGGGCACGGCTTCTTCCGGTTGTTGTTCCCGAACTTTATTGGAACGGAAAACCAACTGAGTAGGCTTCACAACTGCTGGTTGTGGTTTTGCCTCGGTCGCCGGTTTTACTTCTTTTATTTCTTTTACCTCTTTTTCTTCTATATTCTTTTTTACGACAATCTCTTTTGGAGCTTTCTTTTCTACCGGAGCAGGAATTTCAATTTTCTCCGTTTCTTTTACAGGTTCTTCCGCCTTAACTTCTTTTGGTTCTTCCGGCGCTAAAGGTTTAACCTCTTCCTTAAATAAAGAAAGATTCTTATTCGCTTGTTGATCCTGTTTTTTTGCTTGAGACTGATTCTTTTTTTCTTGCTTATCTTTAGCCGCGGAATAAGATTTTTTTTGCTGTTGTTCTATTCTGCTTTCGCTCTGATAACTTTCCGAATTTTTATTTTTAGCCTCTAAGACAGCTTGTTCGTCAAGGATTTTATAGATTAACTCATCTTTCTTGTAGGCGTCGGGGCGTCTTATACCAAGTTCTTTCGCTATGGTTCTTAATTCAATTGTAAGCTTTTCGTTAAGCTCAAGGATATTGTATATACGCATGTATATTTATGGTTAAATTATATTGATTTATTTTAGAATTTTATCTGAATAAATAGAAGTTCTTGTATTCAAACTGTTGTAATATATTTGACCTTTTTTATCCAAGAAGATAATAATTTAAGGTTATTATCTAAGGTCTATTAATAGTTTGTTTTTTGGAGGTTCCTGGCGGACTCGAACCGCCGTCAACGGTTTTGCAGACCGGTGCCTAACCACTCGGCCAAGGAACCCTTTTTGGTTAGCGATTGCAAAGATATAACAATTTATTCAACACGCAAGATTTTTGCTCCTTTTTATGTAAGAGTTTTTATCTTGTTTGGCGTACAGTATCAGTAAACAGCTGTTAGCTGACCAAAAAGGTTTTTTAAGGCTTTTTTATTCGTACATCTATCGGAGAACAAATTCAAATATTCGATTCTCCGAAACGAATGTCCGACTTTTTGGTCAGCCCCAGCTTTCCCCTACTCCGGCTTCAGAACGACGCCTATATTCTTTTTAGCATTGATTTTAATAATAGCAGGCTTGGTGAATTGGACATGGCGGATAAATTCCGTCTCATATATAGCGGGTTGACTGTTCAGAAAGTCTTCATCAAACAATCCTTCATTCGCCACATACGGATTGACAGAGAAATACCCCACCCCAAAAGACGTCAGATTCTGGAAGAAATGAGTTCCTTGGCTTGGTTCAACTTTATAATTATCCAAAGTCAGTTCTACTAAAATCCGCGCGTTAGATATTTGCGACCACTTAACCGGAATGCCAAGCCACGGGTCGCTGCTACCCCATCTTCCCGGACCTACAAGAATATAATTCTTCTCCTTTTCCAGAAATTCGGCGTTAATAACCTCTATTTCATTTACTATTGCCGTATTATTCACAGCGTCGAAGTTCTTTGTTTTCACATAAACCACATCGTACACATCACAGATAACACCATGCCCAAGGGCGTTGTTGGAATGCAAAATTTCATTTTCCGGCTTTATTTTAGACAAATCCCCTATCTGGAGTTCTTTATTTTGTACTATCGGACGAATCTGTAAAAGATAAAAATTACCTTCCCCCCTATCTTTCAGTTCCGCCGCGAATTCTATTTCTATGGCGCGTCCCATTTCGTCCTGTCCGATCTTTAATATTTTCTGTAATATTTCGGCCAAAGGAAATACGTTGTGCTGCAATACATTGACAAAAGAGATAATCTTACGTCCACCCTCGTAGTAACCATCATATATAACCTGATCCACAGGGTCATAGGTAGAGGATATATACTTGATGGAATTGTCTTTCTCCGCATCCTTGATACTAAGTTTCAGCATATTGAAACCATCATTCGTTGAAAATTCCTTCTGATTATTTTTTAGATCCAAAGCATAAAAATAACGCTGAGTATCTCGCAGAGCCAGGTCAACCGTACTCAACTGAATGATATTGTGAGGATGCGCGGGAGAAAAACGCAGGTTAACACCGCCTTCCACAATGTATTTTCCCAATCCTAACGCGATATTGGCGATACCTTCTTCCGATTTCTCATTACCCACCGGATAAAAATTTAAAGATCGAGCCACGCCCGATAATGTCGGATAGAAATAATCTCCATAATCAGTTCCCACGGCTTCCTGCAATACGATGGCCATTTTTTCCTGATCGATCACGTTTTGAGTAGCTGTCATATAGGTTTTGCTATCCCGGTAGAAGACTGACGCATACACAGCCTTTATAGCCTTGCTCAGGAGACTTAACGTTTCATACTTATCTTCCAGCAATGGTATCATATAAGTGGCATACACGCCTGCGAAAGGCTGATAATGGGAATCCTCCAACAGACTGGATGAACGGACGGCGATAGGAGCTTTTATAACATCCAGAAAGGCCATAAAGTCCTCTATAAAACGATTGGGCAACCCGGCTTTCAGAAAGTAATGTAATATTTCATCATCCGACCTATCCGACAAGCCTATGGAATACAAATCATTCGTTTCCATAAACTCATCAAAAATATCGGTACACAAAACCACTGTGCGGGGAATTTTCACAGGAATGTTCTCATCTCCATTCAATTCCAAGTGCTCTTTTACAATATTATCCATAAAAGCAATGCTACGACCCTTTCCTCCGATAGAACCATCGCCCATTCGCGCGAAATTGGAAAATTCATCGAATCTGTCTTTATCAAAAATGGCTACAACGCCGGAGTTTTTCACTTTACGATATTTGATGATCATATCATAAATAACTTGCCGGGCTTCGTCCATATTTTTAAATTCGGAAACATCAATTTTTTTCAGCCATTCAGCCATGGGAAACATGGCGCGGGAATAAAAAAAACGGGAAAAATGATCATGAGCCAAATGGTAAACCAACGATTCGGCAGGGATAGCAAATATATTTTTCTGCAAATCCTTCAGATTACGGATACGTATGATTTCTTCTTTTGTTTCGGGATTTATAATAATAAAATCACCAAAGCCAAAATTATTTATAACTTGCTTTTTTAAGTCGCGGGGAAAGCTTTTTGAATTTTTATCAATAAAACTACAACTTAATTCATCCGCGTATTTTTTGTTCGACACTTCGGACGACGTGAATACAATAGGCGCGAACCGGTCTTGCGACCTTATCCATTTGGCAAAATTATAACCGGCTTGTTTATCTTTTACTCCTCTATGAGAATAACTCATATCCGTAATTACCCCTAATATATTGTTATAATATTTGGTGTAGATTTCCACAGCTTCCTCATAAGTACGGGCTAACATAATTTTGGGGCGTCCGCGCATCCGTAACATCTGCTGATGATCGTTCAGCGCCTCTTTGGAAAACTCCTTCGACTCTTCCATCACTATCTTAAATAATGTAGGCAGGGCGGAAGAATAAAACCGCACAGAATCTTCTATCAATAATATGACCTGCACCCCTACACTCGCGGTGTCATGCTCCACATTCATAGCGTCTTCCATCAATTTTATTATCGCCAACAACAAGTCAGGATTTCCAAGCCAGCTAAAAACATAATCCACACCCGAAAGATCTTCCAACGCTAATCTCTTGGAAACCTCTCTGGAAAAAGGAGTTAACACTACGAATGGCGTATCATTGTATAATTTTTTAATATGCTTCGCGGTGGCGAATATATCCGCGTCATCCATATTGGGCATTTGGATGATCAATTCATAATGATTTTCGCTCAATACCTTTATAGCCTCTTCTTCTGTTATAACCTGAGTGAATCGCGGCGGATAGCTCAGATTGAGAGAGGTATATTCATTAAATATCTGCTCATCAATACGTCCGTCATCTTCCAACATAAACGAATCATACTTTGTAGCTATCAATAGAACATTGAAAATCCGTTTCGTCATCAGATTCGCAAATGATGTATCTTTAAAACGAAAAGCTTTTATATCCGGTAATTTTTCCATAATTAATAGATTCTGAGGCTTAGCCCGTATTCTTGTGGAGAATTCTAAATTGCTTGCCACAACATTTAGGGTTGAGCCGATTCCGACAACAAATATAATGCAAAAAAGAAGCTGAATGTATAATTACACCCAGCTTTCTCAATTTTAGTCTGTATTTTCAGTTTATCGTATTCGGTCTAATGATTTTACAAGCTTCTCGTCTTTCTTAATTCTAACTATAGCTAATATATTGAAAATAAGAGCTATTATCGGAAGCGCAAGCCCAAACTGCACCTTGTCGAATGTCAAACCATATTTAGCCGTATAGGACTGAAAATAAACGTATAATGTCACATAAAAGAACAATATAAGCAAGGATATCAGTATTCCTGTTTTTATTTGCGCTTTTCGTTTTTTATACAGGAATATATTAATGAACGCGATCAACGCGCTTAATCCTGCAAAAAAAAGGACTCCCCATGTAGGATACTGTACAGCAAATAATTGTCCGATACCCAATGAAGAGAATGTATATAATAATTTGCTGTCGCCGGTTAATTCCATCAACGGACTAACTGTCGTAACGCCCATTAGTATGACTACAAGTAGTAAATAGACAGACTGAATACGTTGTATCATTCCTTATTAGAAGTTATCCTTATCTTTATTCGGATTTCTGTAATATAGCTTGCCTTCTGTATATTCCTGCGCCGCGATCAATGTGGCTTTAGGCAGTTTTTCGTAATAACGGGAAATTTCTATTTGTTCTCTGTTTTCGAAAACTTCTTCCAGATTATCATTATACGAAGCAAATTCCTGTAATTTCTTATCCAAATCCTGTTTCATTTCAACAGCAATCTGATTGGAACGTTTTGAGATAATTCTCACAGTTTCATACACATTACCGGTATCTTCGGA
>JAISKQ010000005.1 GCA_031260865.1 Prevotella sp. | reverse complement strand
TTTTCGTTTAGCCTTTAAGCCCGTAGCGGGTCGTCCTATGAAGTGGGCGTTAAAGCGTTTTTGCTTCCTTTTGCGGCTTTGGGCAAAAGGAAGGCAAGCAATCTGTGATTGCGCGCAGGTAAAATCGCCAACAAAAAAAGAACCAACGCTGTCTGAAAGACAGGACTTTTGAAAACGGTTACTTTTGTTACCTTTTTTGAACAATAAACCATTCGTGGCGCAAAGCGATGATTGAAGAGGTCTTTGAAATGATGGATGCAGTTACAAGTTACGAGAAAATGAAGAGGAATAGCGCGAAGCGATGATGACCGAAAAGTGTTACTTTTGTCACCTTTTTGAGTGATGAGTAGTAAGTTATGGGTTTTGAGTAATGAGTGATAGCATGTTAGCTAACTGAAAGAAGTTGCGAGTTACAAGAAAAGAATGGCGCGAAGCGATGGCTGACTGCAAACTGTTACTTTTGTCACCTTTTTAGAAAAAGAGTGCATATCCGTGTTAGATTTTTAGCTTATGATTGTCTATATTAGTATCATGGAAAAAGAGCGATTCATCACAGAGGTTTTATCATATCGCCGCCGACTGGAGAATTACGCGCGGCGATTTATAAAAGAGGACGATACCGAAGATATTATTCAGGAGGTATTGCTGAAACTTTGGCTTATGCGTGAAACTCTTGATGGATATGATAGCATATACGCGCTCTCTATCCGGATAACGAAGCATCTTTGCATCAATAAACTAAGGGCGGATAAGCACAATGTGAAGATGGCGGATAGCATAATCATGGAAAGTGAATCGCTTACTCCTGATATGCAATTGGTTCAAAAGGATGATATGGAGCATTTGATACGTATCATTGACCAACTGCCCGAGTCGCAACAGATCATCCTCCGGATGAAACATATCGACGGGCTGGAGGTGGAAGAAATAGCCGAAATTACCGGATGCAAGCCCGGCACAATTTACATGAGCTTGTCGCGCGCCCGAAAACGTGTAAAAGAACTTTTTTTCAAAAAGCAAGGACTATGACAGAGAAAGATAAACATATAGGAGATTTATTGGAGCGTTTTTTCGATGGTAAAACATCCAATGCTGAAGAACGGGAGTTGTATTCATTCTTTCATAAAGAGGATATACCCGAAGAATTGCAGCCTTATAAGCCGGTCTTTGAATATTTCGAAAATGACATAAAGAGCGAACCTGTAAGAAATACCATACCGGCAAGGATTATCAAGAATAACCATCGCCGAAAGTGGTTGGCGATAGCCGCGGCTGCCGCTTCTGTTTTAGCGTTGTTGCTGATTAAATCGTTGATAATGAATCGAGTTGATACATTCAATCCATACGAAGGCAGTTACATTGTAAAAAACAGAGAAAAAATAGAAGACCTGAAGATGATTGAGGCGGAAGACAGAGCGATCCAATTGAAAATGGATATGAAGGAAAAAGAACTTGCCGCCATAACTCATTTACCGGAGAAGAAATTACAGGAATATTCTGAAATGGACAGAAAAATAGAGAATATGATAAATTCCGGATTATAAAGATGATACCGTACGGATATTAATATAAATTCAACGAATTATTAACCCTGAAAAAAAATGAAATGATGAAAGTCTGTAAAATTAGTTTAATTATAATCTGCCTTTTGGCTGGTGCGTCGCTGTCGAAACTATCGGCGCAGCAATCGTTAAAGAACTGGCTGACGAAATGTGAAGGTATTTCCACCGTTGATATGACAGTGATAAATTACAAAAATCCGGAAACAAAAAAAGAAGAACGTAAGACCATTAAGGTTACTTTCAGTAACAACGAGGCGCTGTTGAAAGATCTTTTAAATGCTTTTGAGCAAGATAAAAAGAATGCCTATAATGTGTCCGAAAAGAGGTCGAAAGGCGTGGTACATCCCGATTTCTGCCGTTTCAATGAAAAAGGATTTGACACAAGATACCTGTTTGAATTTAAGAGTAACGGGGAGGTGATTGTCACCGCGCAATTTTTCTATGTGGAAGAGCAAGGCGGATAATGAATTATCATAAAAAAGCTTTCCCTTCATATACAAGGGAAAGCTTTTATTGGCACGACGACCTGTTTTATCTGTAATCTTTCAATATTTCCTGTAACCTTTTCCGGGCAAAGAAGATACGGCTTTTCACCGTTCCTAACGGTAAGTTTAGGTTTTTGGCTATCTCTTCGTACTTATACCCTGAAAAGTGCATGACAAAAGGATTCTTGTATTCATTCGCGAAATTATCCAACACTTTGGTTATTTCAGAATATGAATACGCGCCATCAGGAGTGTTGAAGCCTGAGCTCTGCGATAGATTTAACAAGTATGAATTTTCTGATTGATCGATTATCAATTGACTACGGACAGTGCGTCTGTAATTGTTCACGAAAATATTGTGCATGATTGTGAAAACCCATCCTTTAAAGTTCACATTGTCATAATACTTGTCAATGTTGCTTAAGGCTTTCAGTGTTGTTTCTTGCGTCAAGTCCTTAGCCTTCTCTCTGTTTGTTGTAAGGCTCATCGCAAAGTTCAACATGTTGTTTTGCATACCAATCAAACTTTGTTCTAATGACTGTTTTTTAGTTTTCATACATCCTTGTTTTTATAGGATAATTATTTGTTTGTGTTAGGGCAAAAATAATTAGGATCACAAATATATAAATATTTTTTGTAACAACACCCTTATTAACTAAAATTAATTAAGTTAAAGCGCGGCGTCTTAAGTTAATTTTAATACTTATTCATGGTGCAATCGCCGATGTAGACAAGTATGACGTTGGTATAGATAGCTTATTATTCTCTTTCTATTATGTTGATTCTTCGCAGGTTATTGTTCGCGTTTATCACAGGGAAATACATCAACTCCACTTTTGCTGGATTTAGGATATAACTGCCTGTGTATCTCGGTAATAGCTCGATATTGTATGTGTATATTCCCGGAGGTAAGCTTTCGCAGAAAATAACAACTTTCTCTTTGAAATATTCCCGATAGACTTCCCCGTTCCGATATGAATAGTTCTGTCTTTTAGATATATAGCTACATCCGGCCGGAATAGGCACTTCTATCATCACATACGTTGCTTTTTCTTGTTTTACATCCACTATTACCGATAAAGTAGCCGGAACTCCGGCGGTTAATTTATCAACATTCGGTAGGTAAGTATTTACTTTGAATGCCTCACCGGTATGTTCGGTGGTTACCAATTTGTAGCTGTACGCGGTATAAATTAGCGGCATACCGTCTTTTTTCTGTATTTTCAGACTTTCCCCCGGGTTAAGTTCGGTATTATAAGGGAACTTTGTGATAGCCTTATTTTCTTTTCCACTCAGCATAACTGTCGCGGGCTTGTCTTTGCTATACGCTTCTGCTATAAGATCGGGAAATACGGTAGCTAAGGCTGACGCGGCCTGATATGTATTCCATCCGTTGGCTTTAGTCCCCAGAATGTACATTTGCATGGGTTCTTTCAATGCTTGCAGTACAGAGTCGTTCCTTATGATGCGGTAAGCGATGAGCGTATTGTTTAATTTATCGGAATACCAATCGCGAGCTGCTCTGCCGTCATCACAATATATCTCACCCAAGATCGCTTTTTTTAGATACTTTGTTAAACTATCAGATTCATATCCAATGTTTTGCTTTTGGCGGATTTCCAATAACAATAATTTTTCTTTCAGATAAGAGCGCTTTTGGGAGTAGTAGTTATACTTTCCGCGATTAACATCCACCATGGAATCGTCATAAGCCTGACTTCGTTTTACCTCCTTTTCGAGTATATCCACCGCTTTGGCATAATCCTGTTTCGCGCCCCATTCCGATAAGGCATGTATGATTTCTATATCGGAGAGGGAAGATCCCCTATAAGGCTTAATATCGGCATAATCGGTCTCTACTTCGCGTAAATCCAAGTTTACTTTATATCCGTGATCCTTAGCCATCTTTAAGGCTCTCATAATGTGAGCCGATATCCAAAACGATGTGTTGGACGATAATCCCCACCATGACCATAGTTGTTTATCATTCCGGGTCTTTAGCAATCGGTCGATAATCTCATCTACTTGTTTGTCATGCTTAAAGTCTTTACCTAAGTATTGTTGATATACTCTATAATTAAGCAGGCCGATTAGTTTTGAAGCTAATTGTTCGTTGCATGCGTATTTATATCCGGTAAGATAAGACGTGGCGTCCATATAGACGTCGAGTTGCTTGCCTGAAACACTTACATATACCTTTTCGTTATCTCCCGCCGTCGCTTCCACTTCATCTCCGTTGCTCAAAAATCTCAAAGTTCCTTCCGCTAATTCCGTACCTTGTGAGACCACGGATATGCCGCGTTGTTCTCCATCGGTGTAGCCGTCGTCGCGAGTGAATAGGTATTGGGTAGTGATGCTATCTGTAGCTGTCGCCGTTACAAACAGCTTTTCGCTATATGAATTAACAAAATCAATGTTTTTCCGCATCAAAGTGTCTTCCTGCAACTTGAACATTATTTTGCCCTGTATTTCCGCGTCTTTCGTATAGTTGCGTATTGTGCCGGCAAAATAACTGGAATCACCTACCACAAGGAATAGCGGCGTTTTCAGTTCTGCCATTAATGGCTTAAATGATCTTATGGACTTGCGTGCCGTGCCTGTTTTTAACTTGCGGTTCATGGCATATACTACCGCGTCCCATCGAGTAATGTTATCAGGGAACGTTACTGAAAATTCAGCTTTACCTTTTTTGTCGGTAAACAATCTTGGTTCCCAAAATCCGACATCGGAGAAATTAGAGCGTAGCCCGGTTAATTGCATCAATTCGCTATACAACCTATCTTCGATATCTGTAGTATTATTGTTCTCGTTTGCCACATCTTCAAGCTCTTCCGGTGGAGCGACAAGACTTATATCCGCGCCACTTACAGATGATACTGAGCCTGTTAAATAATTCCTCTTTTGTACGCCATATCCTACGACAACAACTTCATCAAGGCTAGCCGCGTCTTCCTCCAATATCATAGTGATTTCACTTTTTACCGAAACATTCACTTCTTTAGGCTTATATCCTATATAAGAGAATTTTAATCTCGCTTCATATCCATCGATTCCGATACTGAATTTACCGTCCATGTCTGTAATCGCGCCATATTGGGTTCCTGCCACCTGAATGGTCACGCCGATCAAAGGCTCGCCTGTACCATCTTTTACGATACCTGTGATGGTGTTGCCGAATGTCCTTGCGCTTGTTTTCAAGATTGTTCGTTCCGACACAGTATATGGGGTATAGTACTTGATTCTCACTGATTTCAAGGATAACCATTTTAATGACACAGAATCCGCCTCATGTATAGCCAGTTTACTCATGTTTACATCCAGATAAGTCTTTTCGATAAAAGCTATGTCTTCTTGTTTCAGATATTTACCGTTATTGTACAATAAAATGATGTTGTATTGTCCAACTGGAATTTCGGAATATTGCCGTTGATCATATTCAAACCTGTCCGGATAGATAATATTCCCTGTTTTAGTGTCTTCAAATAATAAATTGGATACCCCTGACATGTCTTTTTCCTTTGGTAAACGGAAATTCATATTTAGCCGATAGTCTGAAATATGAATATTCTCCGGATGCCAGTCGGATTTTCCTTTTTGACATTCCACCAGCTTCCTGCGGAACTCTTGAGCGTTCAGGACAAAATCGTTAAGATCATTAAATTCATTACTGTATTTATACCGCAAATAGGCAGGGAATACATTTTCAGGATATTTATAGACTACATTTTTGTCAAATTTGTATGAGAATCCCCCTTCGTGGTTATATTCCACACTATTATCATATCTCGCGTATCCGCCGGGAATCGGACCGGCCAATACACTATTGCGATACGGCATCAGGCAGCTATGGAAAACAGGGTATATCGCATGGTCTTTTTCTATGTATGTATAATCAGCGTTCTCTTTTACCGGTAAGCGCGAAATATAATCACCATATCTTTTTATTTCTTCGTTCGTAAAGCTATTCCCATTATTGATTTTAATGACCTTTGCTTTTTCAGGTAAATGGCTGAGGTCTATGCTGAATATCGTTTTCTTCCCTTTCTCAAAGTAGATTGAATCCAAACGGATGACTCTATCCGGCAATCTCAACGAAATCGTTTGGCATGTAGTGTCTATCGCGGGAAAAGAATATGCCTTCGGTTGTTCTGTCCATGAGAAATAGAGCGGTAGCCCATTCCGTTCGATGGCATATATCTCGATAGCCTCTCCATCCTTCATTATATAAGGAGCAAACTGTGTAGTCCCATCGGGTGTATCCACTATGTGCCTAAACATTGTATACCAAGGGTATGTAAATTTATAGTAATCCGTGTTTTCTAGATTGGCAAGCCTATTCCAAAACTTATAATCCAACGGCATACTAAAACTATAACTCCTGTCGTCCATCGAATAGGACGCTCGTTGTTCCCTCGTGCGTGGAGGCGCTCCGTAGTATGGCAAATCCGGCACGTAATATCCTAATAACGTGTTGACCGATAACGCCGTGAGATCCACGTCCGCAACAGCTTTCCCCAGGTTGTCCTTTACGGATATGGCAGCGTTTATCTTTTGTCCGGGATATACCCTGTCCGGAAGGTCGATAGTCACATTCAAAAACTCGGTCTTAGGGACGAATACCCGCCTGAATGCCTGCTCTTCGTCTCCTATGAAGTAAAACATTTCGACATAATGGGCAACTTCTAAATCAGTGTTTGGGTATTTAAAGTCAAATTCTGTCCCCGAACCTTTTTCCAACAAGCTGTTTCCCTGATAGATATACCATGAGATTTTCAGATTCAACGGATTGACTAACTTTACATTAAACGAATCTTTTTCGATGCCGCCCGTTAAATCCAATCGGGATGGAATGCTACTCGTTAATATGGATTTATTCACATCCGCGTCAATTCCTTTTATCTGGTATAAATTAAGCTTCTGGTTGAATACCTCCGAATAAGGCAGGTCTATTATCTTTGATTCTCCTGTCCCATTATATTTCAACTCCGCTTTAATAGCTCGTTCTTTCCCCAATTCATAAAAAGAAAAAGTGATAATGGAGTCATTATCAGTGGTCGCCTGTATGTTATTGGCGGAATAATAAAACGAAGCGCGGCGTTGTTGTTCCATTCGTTGATTGTCAAATGTTACAATCTTGACGCTGACATCATATTCGCAATCGGATTGTTTAAATATATCCGATGGTATCTCGAATAGAGTAGGGGCGTACGAGTCCAAGTCAATCTGCTTCTGCAGTAATATGTCAGGCAAGGATAAAATATCAGTATATGATTTGTGTACTGTCCCTCGTTTGATGGTCACATCGGCTTTCGCGTCCAACAGATATAGCCCGTTCGCGTCTGTCGCCTTGATTGTTACTTTGTTCGTATCCGGATAGAAATGTATTTTCTTATCCAACTCTATTTCCAGTTTGTTGTCATAAAGTTCATAATCTTCATACTTAAATACGGTGGATGACACAATTCTTCCCTTATCGTCCCTAAGTTGGATATAATATGATTGATCCAGCCTGAGTTTCAGCGAATCGACGAGATTTACTTCTCCCGCGAAACCTCCTTCGTGATAAGGGCTTAACGCCGATATTTTTTTATACTCATATCTGTTCGGCATGCTCATCCATATCTCCAGCGAATCCTTTATAGGGCGTTTCTTGCCGGATAGCGCGTAAGACTTGAAGCGGACGGTTTCTCCCGGCTTATATTTATTTTTGTCGGTAATCATATAGCTGTAGAAATCAGGCGACTGACCTTTCCTGTCGTAATAAGAACTGTACCAAGAAGAAACGGGGTATTTTCTCAAGTCGAAAATAGCCATAAATTTATCCAGTTCGACAGTAAGTATCCTTGTCGGGTCTTCCGACCAGAAATCATCGGTCGTATATGTCCGGCTATTCTTGTCGTATTCAATCTGTGATCGTCCAAGTTTAATTTTGGCATCCCCTCTTATTTCGCCCGATATATCCGTCACCTGAATCGTTAACGCTCCGTATTCTTTAAAGAGGAACACATTAAAGGGTATTACCGGTTCATAATTAAAATTCACTTTATTCCGTATGATTCTGGCATGAAGAAAGTGCCCTTGTCTCGGCTCATTATCCCATCGGCTACCTTTAAACGAACCTTTAGGCGTATGCAACATTTTTAGGATCAGGCTGTCTTTAGGTTGACTTTTTAGAAGTTTTAGCGCTTCATTATTGCTTATTTCAAAAACGTATGTTTCCCCTGTTGTTCCCTGCCAGTCGATAGTTTGAGCTTGTGAACGATGCAAGGGGAGTAAAAACAAACCTGTTATTATGATGTTTTTCAAAATATTTCGTAAAGGCTTCATGTTTGATCGTATTAAATTAAGTGTCAAATATAAACAGATTTTTCATAAAAGATACAAAACCTAACTTAAAATCTGCCGCCTCCCCGACCCCTTTTTTCAGTGAGCGGTCAACAGCTAAAAACCAACGGCTAATTACAAAAGGTGACAAAAGTAACACTTTTTAGGTAACAGTAGTATGTAGTTTACTAGAGTTCAAGTGTACAAGTTTACTAACATGTTAGAATTCATTACTCAAAACTCATTACTTACTACTCAAAAACTTAAAAAAGTAACAAAAGTAACAGTTTTTAGGTAACACCGCTTCGCGCCATTCTTATTGTAAACTAAAAAAGGATGATAGGACGGATTGTCGGCGATAAAACGACCTCGAAGGGGTCGTATGTTTATAGCAAAACACATACCGTCTGCGTTCGACCCCTTGCGGG
>JAISKQ010000310.1 GCA_031260865.1 Prevotella sp. | reverse complement strand
TCCAATAGCTCCTTCAATCACATCTTTAGTCAGGAATAATTCAAATTCTTTATCCTTGATTTTCACCGTTTTCATGAATAATCTACTTCTTAGATATTATTAAATTGCAAAAGTACTACTTTTGGCTTAAAAAATCATAATGAATCCGATTTTTTAATGGACTTAAATAAATAATACTCGTTTACATGATGAAGATATTGTTGAGGAGATGCCGGATAAGTGGATGATGTAATATAGATTTAACGATATTAAAGCCAAAATATCTGTACCACGAGGTAATACTGATATTTTGAATAGAACAATTAATTAAGTAAATTCTTAATGAATTATTTAGTTTCCGACCCAAGGGGCGGGGTATTAAGCCAACTTTATGAATAAATAAGTATTTGCATGAAGTTCACCCTATTAATTTATCACACTTATATATTTTAATTTTGGTACATTAAAGTATATAAGTGTGATAAATAATTGGTTGAAAAGACGATAAATATTGGCTAATGGTTATTTACTGAAAAGTATTATCTTTGTATCCGTTTCAGAACTAAAAAGACGCCGATGAGCCGAAAAAAGAAAGAACTACCTCTGATTGAGAATGTTGAAATTGTAGATATTGCCGCCGAAGGCAAAGCAATCGCCAAAGTGGATGACATGGTCGTCTTTATACCATACGTCGTTCCCGGCGATGTGATTGATTTGCAAATTACCCGAAAGAAAAATAAATACGCGGAAGGAAAACCTGCCCGGTTTATATCTTATTCTTCGAACCGTTCCGAGGCTTTTTGCGAGCATTTTGGCGTGTGCGGCGGTTGTAAATGGCAAATATTACCTTATCCGGAGCAACTGAAATTTAAGCAGAAGCAAGTCACGGACAACTTAACGCGAATCGGCAAAGTGGTACTGCCCGAAATTCAGCCGATTTTAGGCTCTAAAAAAACGGAATTTTACCGCAACAAACTGGAATTTACTTTCTCCAACAAGAAATGGCTTACATGGGAGCAGGTGCAATCCGGACAGAGCTTTGAGAATATGAACGCGCTGGGATTCCATATTCCGGGCATGTTCGATAAAGTGCTGGATATAAAAAAATGTTGGTTGCAGGATGATATATCGAACCGGATACGCAACTTTATCCGTAAATATTGCTATGACAAAGGATATACTTTTTTCGATTTGAAGAATAGGGGAGGGTTGATGCGCAATATGATTGTGCGTACATCCACCACCGGCGAATTGATGTTGATCGTTGTATTCTACGATGATGAAAAAGCTCAGCGCGAAAGTTTGTTGAAGGCGGTAGCCGATGTGTTTCCTCAAATCACCTCCTTGCTGTATATCATAAACCAAAAGGCAAACGACACGATTACCGACCAGGAAGTGTTGACATGGAAAGGCAATGACTTTATCTATGAAGAAATGGAAGGTCTGAAATTTAAGATAGGTCCTAAATCATTTTATCAGACCAACAGCGAACAAGCATACAACCTGTATAAAGTCGCTCGCGACTTTGCAGGGTTGACGGGTAAGGAATTGGTCTATGACCTATACACCGGCACGGGCACTATCGCCAACTTTGTAGCGCGTCAGGCAAGTAAAGTGGTGGGTATAGAATATGTGGAAGACGCGATAGAAGACGCCAAGTTCAACGCGCGGAACAATAATATAGAAAACGCGTTGTTTTATGCCGGTGACATGAAAGATATTCTTACCCAAGATTTTATCAACGAGCATGGACGCCCCGACGTGATTATAACCGACCCTCCGCGGGCAGGAATGCACGACGATGTGATAAAGACTATCCTGTTTGCCGAACCCGACCGTATTGTATATGTGAGTTGCAATCCCGCCACACAAGCTCGTGATTTGGCGTTGCTTGACGAAAAATACAAGGTGGAAAAAGTGCAGCCGGTGGATATGTTTCCTCATACACACCATGTGGAAAACGTGGTGCTGCTGGTCAAAAAATGACTAACCCTATAGCGTTGAACCGCTAAGGGTTAGCCACTCATATTATCTCTTTATATAGTCCTGCAAGGCTTTCACATATTTATCGAAAGCTTCAATTCCGGTTTGAGTTATCTTACAAACGGTACGGGGTTTCTTCCCGTCGATAAATTTTCGGACGTCGATATATCCCGCCTCGCTCAGTTTTTCTATTTGCACACTCAGATTACCCGCGGTAGCGCCTGTCTTTTCTTTGATAAAGACAAAGTCGGCTTCCTCCACCGATAGCAGTAATGAGACGACCGCCAGCCGGAGTTGCGAGTGTAAGAGTGGGTCGAGGTCTTTAAACATTTTGTTCGGCTTTTTTGTTGGCTACATGTCCCGGCACGCATAATCCGAGTATGGCGCACGTTCCTAAAATAATGAATTGTAAGTCCATCCATCCGAAGAGATAGCTGACTGTACACAACAAAGCTCCCGCCCAAAATACTAAAGTCCCGTAAAAATAGGGCTTGAAACGACACGCGATAGATGTGGTGAATTGAGCGGTTCCCATCATCGTCAGGATTACCGGAGTAATAAGGACGCCAAGGTAATCGGACTTTAAGGCGAAGGCGGCGCCATAGACCGTGACAAGGAAAATAGCTACCGATATAGGAAAGGCAATCCATATATAGGATACTATTTTGTCGATATGCGTCTTTACCATCACTTGTTTTTTATACTTTCGGCTTATGGCGGACGATATAATCACCATGGGGATCATAACCAACCAAATCCAAAATGACTGCACGGGATTTTCCAATGTGTGAAGAAGCGCGAAATTGGCAAATGCCGTCGCCGCGACCACATATCCGCAAAATATAGCGGGCGTCACGTTTCTATTCTGAAAATTATTCCTTGCTTGCGAAATCATCTCGTTGATGACTTTCAGGCTATCTTGTTCGGTGAAATTATTTTCCATAATATATTTATTGTTTTAAAGTAAGAAATTGGTTAAATTTGAATCATGATTACGACGCAAATATAAACTAATTTAAATTATAAACCAAATTATTTTGTAAATAAATGAAATAAAATTTCAAACAATTGTATAATTAATCGATTTTGTATAAATTTAGAAATTAAATACATTGTATTATGAATGACCTTGTAACCCTTAAAAGTGCTGATTTTGAAGCTAATTTAGCTGTCGCAAAATCGTTTTTGATAGATAATGGCATAGAATGTGTCGTAAATGGAGAATATTTGACTATCGGTATGGCAGGACAGGGAGCGGTCAGGCTTCAGGTTATGTCTCAGGAC
>JAISKQ010000257.1 GCA_031260865.1 Prevotella sp. | reverse complement strand
CCTCGAAGGGGTCGTATGTTTATAGCAAAACACATACCGTCTGCGTTCGACCCCTGCGGGGTCGTATAGATGAGATTATGATATTAGCTATAAACATACGACCCGTTGGGTCGAAACAGACAATTAAGTTATCAGTAATAAGAAATCAGTTACAAGTTACGAGTTACAAGAAGCGCAAAGTGCGAAGGCTCTTGAACTTTAAACTTAAAACTTTGAACCTTTTTAAATTCTTCTTTCTTGTAAACTTGTAAACTAAAAACTAAAAAAAAAGTAACAGTTTTCGGGTAACATCGTTTTGCGCCATTCTTATTCTCTATGGCTTTTGTTTTTAAAAAAGTAACAAAAGTAACAACTCTTTATTACTTTCTTCCGTAGCTTTTTTCTTCTTTGGCTCAAAACTTATTACTTACAACGTCCAACTCATACATATTAGACAATTTTGTTTTAAAAAAATGCGCAAAAAAAACATACAAACACTCTAATTTATACTTAAAATACACATTATAAATATATTAAATTTATATTTTGTTTTATTTTTTTCGACTGAGGTTCTTTTGGTTGAGAAAATGAGGTGAATTGAAGAGCAACGGAGTCAAAATAAGGTTCTTGCATTTTAACACATTGATTCTGAATATACAACAACGATTTATTCGCGACGCGGACAGGGGGCAGAGCTTTCGTCCAACAAAATGGCAAACCTTCCACCTACCGGATGATTCATTTATCATTTTTCACTTTCACTTTTCACTTTTTTTATTGCGTTCTCTCAATCTAAATTTCTTTCTTTGTTATATGAACGACAATGTACTCGAAAAACTCAAAGTATTGGCTGAATCAGCGAAATATGACGTTTCCTGTTCTTCCAGCGGTACTGTCCGTAAGAATAAAGCGGGCGGGCTGGGCAATACCGTGGGTGGAATGGGTATATGCCATAGCTTTACAGAGGACGGGCGGTGCGTGTCGTTGCTGAAAATCATGCTGACCAATTTTTGCATCTATGATTGCGCCTACTGCATCAACCGCAGGAGTAATGATATAAGGAGAGCGACTTTCACGGTGAGCGAACTGGTCGATTTAACGATCGAATTTTACCGACGGAATTATATCGAAGGGCTTTTTTTAAGTTCGGGAGTCATCAATAATCCCGACTATACGATGGAACGGATGGTGCGTGTGGTAAAAGAGCTTCGTACCAATTACCGTTTCAACGGATACATCCACATGAAAAGCATACCGGGAGCCAGTCAGGAATTAGTGAATGAAGCCGGGATGTATGCCGACCGTATGAGTGTGAACCTTGAAATCCCGACTGAAGCGAATTTGAAACTATTAGCTCCCGAAAAGGATCATCGCAGTGTATATCGACCGATGCGCTACATTCAGCAAGGGATGCAACAAAATATTGAAGACCGCCGGAAATTCCGTTCAGCTCCCAAATTTGTCCCGGCGGGGCAGAGTACGCAAATGATTGTGGGAGCTACAAACGAAAAGGATAAGGATATTCTGCGGGTATCGTCAATCCTGTATCAGCAAACGCAAATGCGGCGGGTTTATTATTCGGGGTTTATCCCTGTGAATAGCTACGACAACCGTTTACCAACGCTTAAACAAGCTCCGTTGGTAAGGGAAAACCGCCTGTATCAGGCAGATTGGCTGATGCGGTTTTACCAATACAGGGCTGATGAGATTGTGGATGACGCGTATCCCGACCTTGACCTCGAAATAGATCCGAAATTAGCTTGGGCGCTTCGCCATCCCGAAATGTTCCCTGTGGATATTAATAAAGCCGACTACGCCCTGATTCTGCGCGTTCCCGGCATTGGCGTCAAGTCGGCGCAATTTATCGTTACTTCGCGTAAACATGGTAAGCTCAACGCGTCGCAACTGAAAAAGATAGGCGTCGTGATGAAAAAAGCGCGGTATTTTATCACCTGCAATGAGTTGCCGATATGCACGGTAAACGAGGCGACACCGGAGTATGTGCGCAAAGTCTTGACCGAACCGAAGAAACGAAAAGAAGATGACAAGCAATTATCCATCATTTTCCCGGATTGATTATTAATTATCAAATGACTGTATTTTTCTACGATAAAACCTTTGAAGGCTTGCTGACGGCAGTCTTCGACGCTTACAGCCGCAAGGCGTTCCCCGACCTATTGCTGGCGGAGGGAAGCATCGCGCCTATGTTTATGGACGATAGCCATACGGTGGTTACTCAGGATGATAAATCCGCCCGGGTGTGGGCAGCCCTGGAAAATAAAATGACCAAAGGGGCGTGTAATATGCTGACTTATGTATGGTTGTCGGAAGAAGAAGGGAGCGACACCCTGCTATTCAGATACATACGAAAGACGATAGACAGCAAAATCCCGATAGAAACCAACTTTGGGGACGATGATGTGTTGCAAATGCACAAAATAGCAAGGAAAGTTTCCCACGAAGTGTTATACATAAAGCAATTCGTCCGCTTTCAGAAGGCTGCCGACGATATATTCTTCGCGCCGGTATCGCCCCTGCATAACGCTTTGCCTCTGGCTGTCGAGCATTTCAGGGATCGTTTTTCAGACCAGAAGTGGGTCATTTATGATATAAGGCGTAAATACGGTTATTATTACGATTTGCACACAATGGTGGAAATGACCCTTGACAATGACGACCATCTGTTGAGTGGCAAATTAGATGAAAAATTGATGGCGGACGATGAAAAGCTGTTTCAGGAACTATGGAAAGGCTATTTTAAATCCATGACCATCAAAGAGCGGATAAACCTCAAATTGCATCGGCAGCATTTACCGAAACGGTTTTGGAAATACCTGACCGAGAAACAATAAACAAAGAGCGCCCGGGCATGCCGGACACTCTTCTCTTCATTTTATTTGCCGAAATATATGAAACGCGCGCTTATGACTTCAATTTGAAGACGATAGGCATCGTAAAATACACTTGCACAGGAGTACCGCTTTGTTTGCCCGGAATCCATTTCGGCATATTTTTAATCACTCTCATCGCTTCTTTGTCGCAAGTAGGGCTGATTCCTTTGACTAACTCGATATTGGTTATTTCTCCGGTTTTACTTACCACGAACCGTACGGTAACGCGCCCTTGTATTCCCATTTCCTGATCCACCACCGGGTATTTGAGATTATCCGAAATGAATTTATACATTTCTTTTTCTCCGCCGGGGAATTGCGGCATAACTTCCGCTACTCTGAATATTGTATGAACTTCTTCAGGTTCTTTAGTCCCTGTTCCTGTTATTTCTCGTTCCACTTCTTTACGGATAGCATCCGGATCCTTAGAACCGTTTTCCACATCAAAAGCGCCGATCGCTTTCGTGCTCTTGGTCAGGTCTTCCATCGCCGTAAATGTTTCCGTATCATCCACTTTGGAATCATCCACAATAGTAGGCGGAACAAATTTTGCCATCTCTAAATATTTCGGAGGTTCAGGCACTTCGGGTTTTACAATCTCATTCTCGTTGGTCGGTGATTGAGTATCCACCATGATATACGTATCCGTTATATTATCCGCGCGGACGCCTGTAGCGGCCTTTATGGTACTGACAATCATAGGCAACACGGTAATAAAAGAAAGCAGCAGGACGATAATGCCAAAAGCGATTAAATGCCTTTTCCAAGAAGACCGGCGTAATTCAAAAGCGCCATACGCTTTGTTCTTTCCTTCAAAAATCATATCGCACCAGTCTGACGAGTTTAGATTTATTAAGTTTTTCATATCTGTAAATTTTAAATGTTATATAATTGTTCTCTCTTTGTACTTAATAGATATGAAAGAATTTAAAATTCCATAAATAGGTATTAATTTTTTAAACCTTATAAATAAAAGCTCTCCTTAATATATTACATTTGTAATCTAATTTTATTCAGAAAATGTCAGATTCAATAGTCATTATACCGACGTACAACGAGAAAGAAAACATTGAAGCCATCATTAAAACCGTTTTCGATTTGCCAAAGGAGTTTGAAATCCTTGTTATCGACGACGGGTCTCCGGATGGCACAGCCGCTATTGTGAAGGATTTGCAGAAGGAATACCCCGACAAATTACATATCGTCGAACGCGCCGGAAAGTTAGGATTAGGCACGGCTTATATCGCCGGCTTTAAATGGACATTGGAACGCGACTATGGATATATATTTGAAATGGACGCGGACTTCTCTCACAATCCGAACGATTTACTGCGCCTGTATGACGCGTGTGCCAACAACGGGGCGGATTTAGCCGTCGGTTCGCGCTATTATAGCGGTGTGAACGTTGTCAATTGGCCTATGGGACGTGTGCTGATGTCGTATTTTGCATCCCGTTATGTGCGTTTGATAACCGGCATGAAGGTACATGATTCTACGGCAGGGTTCGTCTGTTACAGGAGGGAAGTGCTGGAAACCATCGACTTGGACAACATCCGCTTTAAGGGCTATGCCTTTCAGGTAGAAATGAAATATACGGCGTATTGTTTGAAATTCAACATAAAAGAAGTCTCTATCGTTTTTGTAAACAGGATGTTAGGCTCTTCAAAAATGAATTCCGGAATATTCGCGGAAGGCGTGTTTGGCGTTATTACCATGCGCCTGAGACAACTATTTGGCGGAATACGAAAAAAAAATTAAGAGACGGTGTACATTTGCCGTAGATTTATAGCACCGTTTAAGAATGAAAATTATTTGTGTAAGTTTACTCAAAACAAATATATGATGAATAAAGGAGGCGACTATTATTGGGATACTCTTAAAAT
>JAISKQ010000199.1 GCA_031260865.1 Prevotella sp. | reverse complement strand
TTCTTCCGTCGTTCATACTTCCTCCTTTCCGATTAGCTTCACTAACTTTTGTTTTGCTCTCATGTATTGCATTCGTACAGTATTGGGTTGTATATTTAATATTTCTCCTATTTCTTCGTGGTCGTAACCTTCTATCAAATAAAGGTTGATGACCAAACGGCTCGCTTCCGGCAGTTTTTGGATGGCAGCCTTCACTTGTTCTACTTTATTCAGAATCGTTTCCCAATCTTCATTGTCCTCATCATCAACCACCTCGTAATTTATATTCTCATTCAAATTAACTATATCTAAACTCTTCTTTCTCAATTTATCAATTGATGTGTTGATGGCTATCTTTACTAACCAAGCCTCGAAAGGCACGACGTTTTTATAATCATCCAAGTTGGAAAGTATCTTCAGAAAGCTTTCCTGCATGGCGTCTTCAGCTTCAAAAGAATCATATAAAACACGATAACAAGCATTGTAAACCCTCTTGTAGAAAGTTGTATATAATTGCATTTGCGCTTTATGCTCGCCTTTTTTGCAACGTTCTAATATAGCGGAATCAAAACTTATCATCTATTTCTGGTTGCACCTCTATAAATATGTACGAAAGAAATTAGTAGATGTTACAAAAGAAGACAATATTTTTCATAAAAAATCAAATACCGCCCCTAATCCCTCTTTTCAGTCGACAGAATGCCAACGGCTGACAGCTACCCTTTTATCACAAATAATTTTTTGGTTCTCGGTTTCAAACGATACAAATAGAGATTTTCATAAAAAATAATTAGCTTTGTGGTACTAATATTTTAAAATGAATAACTAATGAAACGAAGCATGATTATTGTCAAATCACCAAAGTCCATGATAATAAAAACCATGCGAGTTCCATATGGCAACTAAAATCAAAATTATTATCATATGAAATACTATCTGAGTTTATTACTTTTATTGTCCATCGGATCAATGGTATCGGCTCAAAATACAGTCAAAATGAGCGCGGTGAAAGCCAACAATTACGGTGTGGCATACTCCCTGCCCAAAACATCTATTCTGTTAACAGTGCAATACACAAAGACTACGCGTAAAACAGGCGGATTTTATCAATACGCCGAACGTTACCTGAGTATTACCAATCCTATTACCGAAAACAGCACGACATACACGCTGGATAATGTGACCGCCACTACAAACGGCATAGTCGATAAAGATAAGTCATACCTCGTGGAGTTTCGGACAAATACCACCGCTCCTTATGTGACATTGACAAAAGACGGACTGATATGCGCCATCAATGATGATTATACATTTCCCAAAGAGGAAAGTCCCGCGAGCGCGGTAGTTCCTGCTGAAAAACCAAATCCGAACAGCTTCTTATCGGAAGAAATATTAAGAGCGGGTTCGACGGCTAAACAGGCGGAACTGATTGCCAAACAGATATACCGATTACGCGAAAGCCGCACCAATATACTGACCGGAGAAGCAGATAATATGCCTCCCGACGGCAACGCGTACAAGTTAGTGATGGCACAACTGGAAGAACAGGAAAAAGCGCTTATATCGCTATTTACCGGAACGGAAGAAACGAGTACGGATTCCAAAACATTTACGATAGTACCCGACGAAAAGGATATAGACAACAGGGTTATTTTACGCTTTTCCTCAAAGTTGGGAATTGTGGACGCGAATGATTTATCCGGCGCTCCGGTCTATCTTACCCTGAAAAATAAAGACCCTAGACCGGTACTGATACTGACTCCTAAAGAAGAAAAAGAATTGGAAAAGAAATTTTCGGCGGGAATCATCTATAATATACCGAATAAAGCCGCGTTGCAAATCGTTTTTAACGGCAAGGATCTGGTGAAAAAAGAATGTGACGTCGCGCAATACGGGATGCAGGATGTACTCGCGCCTAAAATGTTTGAGAATAATAAGTTGCCCGTAAAGGTTATTTTTTATCCCGATTTGGGAGCTATAAAGCAAATAATTCAATAATCGGATGTCCTTGGAGATAGAACGTAAATTCCTGATAAAAGGCGACTTTAAACAAGACGCATACGCGCGTGTGGAAATTGTGCAGGGCTATTTGTCTTCTGTAGCCGAACGTGTGGTGCGAGTCCGGATAAAAGGGCAAAAAGCATATATCACCATCAAAGGAATAGGAAATGAATCCGGCGTTTCCCGATATGAATGGGAAAAAGAAATCGCTGTCGCCGACGCTCGTGAGTTACTGAAATTATGTGAACCGGGAATCATTGATAAGGTTCGTTATTATGTACGATTCGACAATCACGTTTTTGAGGTTGATGAATTTCACGGCGAAAATGAAGGGTTGGTTGTCGCGGAAGTCGAACTTTCCAACGAAAATGAACCTTTCCAAAAACCTGACTGGTTAGGCGAAGAAGTAACCGGCGACAATCGCTATTATAACGCGTCGCTGATTAAACGACCATACGGGAAGCGGTGAAGTCAATGAGATAATGCGCCGATGTGCCAATGGGTGAAGCGAAACAAGATATTGATATATAAGCGCATTCTGTAAATTAATGATTTAATTGGCATATTGATTTGCAACTCGTAACGTATTAAAAATATGATTGACACAGAGGTAAAAATTCATGATAATTTCGCTTTGGAGTTTAAGATCGGTTTTATAACCGATAAGAATCCGAAAGACCTGAATGAATTCAGGATCAATACATGGATGTTTGTCCCCAACAGCCTCGATATTAATCGTTCCACATATAAAAAGGCGGATTTCTACAAAGATGTGAAAAACAACATCCGCCTGATTACGCCTGTTTACTCGCTCGAAGAAATACTAAAAACAGGACGAGGACCCTTACCCCGTTTGCGAAAAGCGTTGGACGCGTTGATGGCAAGCCCCGCCGATGAAGCCATTACGGAAAGCTTTGTTTATCAAGTGAAAATGTTTGTCTGCATTATGAAGAGCGCGTTGCGGCGGCATGTACAGATTATCGCGGGAACACTAAGCGATGAAACGATTATTTCCCATGTAAACGGCTATGTGCAAGATGTTAGGACTATCGCGCTGCAATACAGGGCGATGTGGAACGAACTGGGCAAGCCCGGCATTACTGATCAACAGCGTGAGTTTTTCCTTTTTGGCGATGACTTTTTAGGGAATATCATAGAGCAATATGCTTTTCAAATAATAAGGCAGTTAAAAGACAAGCCTCTGTTCGACACGGTTAGACTGAAATTATATACCTTGGTGGAAGACGAAAAAAAACATAAACGGACAAGAGGCTTTATGCTACTGGAAAAAGGGAACGAAAAGCATAACAGTTTGGTAATTACCCAACGGAATATCCTCAAGAAATTTGTTGAAAGCGACCTTTTCCTTCAAATTGTGAAAAAGAAAGACGGATTATTCGCCGAGCAATTCTATTATAGTATGGCGGCGGGTATAGCGATGTTTTTTGCCACCGTGATTTCCTTTTTTGCCACCCAGCGATTCGGTAATTTCACTACCGACCTCTTTATCATCCTTGTTTTCAGCTACATGTTCAAGGATCGCATCAAGGAGGTTATGCGGTATTATTTTTCATCCAAACTGAGTAAAAAGTATTTCGATACAAAACTAAAGCTCAGTATCCGCAAGCAGGAGATAGGATGGATAAAGGAAGCCTTTGATTTTATCGAAGAGAATAAGCTACCAGAAGAAGTCCGGAACATTCGGGCAAGAAGCCCTCTTGTGGAAGCTGAAAATAAGGTGTATGACGAAAAGATTATCCTGTACCGGAAATGGGTGAACCTCTCGAAAGAGGAAATTGAGAAGTATAAAGAGTACCGCCTTTCGGGGATTAATGACATCACTCGCTTCAATTTGGTAAACTTCACCCGGAAAATGGATAATCCATATATCCCTCTATACCTGTCAGATACCGAAAAAGGAATGGAAACGATAGAAGGAAACAGGGTCTATTCATTGTACTTTATAATACAATGTAAATCGGAAGACGATGAGTATTATAAAAAATACCGGATATTATTCGACCGTAACGGAATCGCGGATGTAAGCGAACTGAATTAGTT